>JAAGZN010000480.1 GCA_024206165.1 Bacteroidota bacterium | reverse complement strand
TATGCCACCAAAGAGACTGTTGCCCTTAACCAGCACCATAGACCATTCGGCCATCTTGCCTGTATGCTTTTTGGTCATTAGGATGGATAATGATAGATGACACCATGTGCAGGTGTTCAAAATAAAGGAAACCATACTTTGTATAGGAAGGTCAACAAAATGACAACCAGCGCCTTAGACCACTCGGCCATCCTGCCAGTATATTGTGTGGTTAATAGCATGGATAATGGTAAAAGTTACCATGTGCCGGTGTTCAAAATAAAGGAAACGCTACTTTTTTATAGGAATGTCAATAGTGGTGATGATGGTAGAAAATACATGTGCAGGTGTTTCAAATAAAGGAGACAATACTTTGTATAGGAATGTCAACAAAATGAATGGAGTGGGACTCAAACCTCTCAGCCAATTTGACTGGTGCCTTAAACCAGCGTTTCATACCACTCGGCTATCCTGCCTGTATGTTTTGACGTAAATAACATGGATGATGGTAGGAGATACTATTTGCAGAGGTTCAATATAAAGGAAACAATACTTTGTATAGC
>JAAGZN010000479.1 GCA_024206165.1 Bacteroidota bacterium | reverse complement strand
ATCAAAGTGTTTTCTAGAGGTGGAACTCCAATTTACCTTTTCTGAACTAGCTAGGCTTGGCAAAGCTCTTCAAGATACAGGACTCCAAGGAGACGTCTGATAAGCTGCAGACCGCCGGAGGGAGGGGGGTGTGGTCAGAGCCAAATAACGGCGGACCGTTCCTGTCGGCACCCAGGATGTAAGGCAATCAGCCTCTGAAAAGGCAGTCTGGCTGGAAACACCCCTAAACTGAGCTACGGCCATGGGAGAAAGGTCTACTTCACCCTGGGCAGGGCAGGGCTGTAGTCCACCTCCTGCCCCAACAACTCCCGGCAGTCCCCCACCTCCGACATGATGGCCCTGCACCGCACCCTGTACTACAGGGCCTGTTGACAAAAGTGTTGTGCTCGCCCGTCTCCAGGTCCCCGATGCGGCCGGCACCCTCCCAGTCAGTGGCCAGTGGCCACCTTATCCAGCCGGACCGGCGTTTCAGAGGCTGATTGCCTTACATCCTGGGTGCCGGCAGGAACGGTCTGCCATTATTTGGCTCTGACTACACCCCCCCTCCCTCCGGCGGTCTGCAGCTTATCAGACGTCTCCTTTTGTAGGGAAGGTGGAATACACTGTGCACACTGTATACATGGCCACAATTGCCGTGCATGCAAAGCAATT
>JAAGZN010000478.1 GCA_024206165.1 Bacteroidota bacterium | reverse complement strand
TATAAAATATTATAGAAAAAATACAATCGGCATCTATCACTAATAAAATATGTTGATATAAAATGAGAAAACCTATTTTGATAATAAAAATTTGATGCTAAAATATTAAAAATTAAGAGTTTTCTATCAGGCACTATTTATTAATATGATATTTAAGTTAATTATTTATTGTTGCATCTAACAAATTACTTATTTCTAGATAGAATAAATCAAATATATAAATTTGAAATTTTAAGATTAATAAAATTTTGTATTGTTTGATTTTTAATACTCCCAAGGAAAGATAAAATTTTTAATATTAAATCCCTTAGATTTTGCAAATTTCATTAATTTTGTTTTAGTTTTTTTGTCAATATTTTTGGTTCTGCTTAATATCCAGCAATATTCATGTGTTGATCCACATACTATAGCATATTTATATTTGCTATTCTTATCATTTGGGTCTTCTTTTTCTAAATAAAAAATAACATAGCTTCCATAAAATGGTTTAAAAAAAGTGGCTTTTAAATGACCGATATCTTTATTTTGTTTATTAATAAATTTGGCAGATCCTTTTATAGATTTTATTTGGCCTTTATATTTAACTCCAAAATTTTGTATTTTTATTTTATCTGGGTTTAAGTAAGTATAAACAGTATATGTGTTTTTTAAATTTTTCTCAAAACTATGATCTAATCTTGCTATTTCATACCATTTACCCAAATAAAGTTTGATATTAAAATTTTTTACTGGTTCTACATTTTTTGGAATTGCTAATGGTTTTGTAAATAATTTTATAAATGAAGTCTTAGTTTTTTTATCTTTGATTATTATTTTTTTATCAGCTACAATTGATGGTTTTCCGCTATCAAATTTTATATAATTACCATATAAATCGATATATTTTACATTTCTTGATTCGTATTTTTCATTAGATAAGTTTCTTGTAGCAAAACAATGAAAAAATATAATTGCTACGAAACAATTTAATATATATATTAAGTTATTCATTTTTTATTTTGTCTTATTTATAAAATATATAAAAAATAGTTCAAAATTTAAATTTATTATGTTGCTATTTTGAGAAATGGAGATATTAAATTTGCTTTTAAAATATTTATCCTTTTTTGTATAAATCAAATATTTTAGACTATTTCATGAAAAGAATTATAAAAATTTGTTTGATACTTTTGTTTGTAAGTTGTAATAATATAAATAAATCTAATAAAATTAAATGTAAAAATATTTGTTGCAGTAATTGTTGTAAAAAGGCATATAGAAAAATCAGATGGAATTTTCTATATTCTTCATGTGTTATGTACTTGATTGAAAAATATATGTCGAGATTTTATATATTAGAATCTTCACCTTCTAATACTTTATCTGGATATATTGATAATGTAGAAGTAGAAATTGAAGAAGATGAAATATAAAACTTGAAATGATTTGATAATTTAAAATTAAATGTCTTCCTTTTTAATATAAAAGCAATTTTTAATAGTATCAATTTCATTTTTATCGTCTGTCATAACCATCAATTTATCTCTTGAATGAATAATGGTATCTCCTCTTGGAGTGATATAATTTTTACCTCTTTGTATCAAAACAACTAAAGCATTTTTAGGTAAACCTAAATGAACAATTTCTTTTTCTCCAGCCATAGAATTTTTAGGTACTACAATTTCAACTAGCTCACTCTTAACATCTTCAGATAAGCTTAAAGCTTTGGGAGTTTTTTTCTTAGGAGGTGGTTCTTCTAACCTTAACCATTTGGCCACCGGATATAATGTGGTTCCTTGTATTAACATTGATATCAATACAACAAAGAAAACGATATGAAATATTGTCTCGGATTTATTAATATTATAAAGTAAAGGGTAAGTAGCTAAGACTATGGGAACAGCTCCTCTAAGTCCTACCCATGAAACGAATAATTTTTGGGGAAAGTTTGCTTTTGAGAAAAAAAGAGAAATGAAAACACTTGTAGGTCTTGCAATTAAAATAAGTACTAAAGCAATCATAATACCTAATCCACCAACAAGAACTAACTTTTGTGGTGATACCAATAATCCTAAAGCAATGAACATCCCTATTTGTAGCAGCCACCCTATGCCTTCATAAAATTTCTTTAAGCTTTTTTTATGAATGAAGTCGCTATTACCTAAAATCATGCCTGCAATGTAAATTGCTAAATAACCATTACCATGCATAAAATTGACTGCTGAAAAAGTAAATAATATCATAGATAATACAAGAGCAGGATATAATGCATCATAAGCAAGTTTAATTCTATTTATAATCCAAAGCATAGCTTTACCCATCAAAAATCCTGCACCTGCACCTATTACCATTTCTTGTAGAAAGAATTTAATTACAAAAAAAGCCCCGATTTTAGTTTTACTAGATAAAATTGTTGTAAATAAAATAGTTAAAAGATAAGCCATGGCATCATTACTGCCAGATTCCAATTCTAGAGTAGGGGATAGATTTGCCTTAAGATGCATATCTCTTGATCTTAAAATAGAAAATACCGCAGCAGCATCTGTCGAAGAAACAATTGCTCCAACTAATAATCCTTCAATAAAAGAAAAGTCACTTATCAAAGTTATGAATCCTCCAATAACAAAAGCAGTTACAAGTACTCCCAAAGTTGATAATAATACGCCATTCCATAAAATAGGTTTGATATGCTTAAACTCTGTATCTAAACCTCCAGAAAATAAAATAAAACTTAATGTAATAGATCCTATGATTTGGGCAGTATGTGGATCTTTAAAACTGATGGTTCCAAATCCATCAATACTAACTATCATTCCTATAGCTATAAATACTAAGATTGTGGGAAAACCGATTTTTGTGGAAAGTTTACTAAATAATACGCTAAAAAATAATAATATAGCACTTCCTATTAATAATAATTCTACTGCTGAATTCATTAATTTGTTTCTTTATTGATGATAACTACCAAGTTAGTCTATGTATAATAAGTAAATTTAACATAATATATTTTAAATTAAATTTTTTTGTCTATATTATTCTCACTTTAAGAAGATTTATTCATATGAGCTGTTTATGCTTAAGATTAAATTTTTATTTAAAAGAAAATTATATAAACTAGGTGATTGTTAACTTTTAATTTTAAAAATATGTACAAAATAAAAAATAAAATTTTAATTATCCTATCTCTTGTTATATTGTTTATCCCAACAATTGATACAAAAGCTTTTTTTCTTATTACTGATATTAAAGTTGCTCCGGAGATAGGAATAGGTGCTAATTTTGAAATGTTTGTTCCAGAAAAGAAGTTAAAAGATAATAAATGGTTAACAAAAGAAAAGATAGATGAATTTAAAATTAAGGCAAAAACAAATTTCCCTTTTACTATTGGTTTAATGGTAGGTTATAAGTTTTGGTTTGTTGAGCCAGAAATTGGTATAAAATATCATGGGAAAAAGAAATTTGAATTAACAAACTTGTTTCTATTTGAAGAAAATCAAATAGAAATTCCATTGAGAATCAATTTACATTTAAGCATAATACCCTCGATTTTGGGTTTGAAATTAATAGGTGGTTATAAATTTAATATTACATCTTCAACAAAATTTAAAGTGTTAGCAAAAGATACTGTAAAAAAGGTTTTTACTGATAATAAAAAAATCTTGGATAGTATTGATGACCTTTCCGCATCTGAAAAATTTCCTTCTAAATGTGGAGATATAATTCTTGGAGCTGGTTGTACTTTTCCATTTGGTATTTATTTAAATTTATTATTGAATCTTCCAACTGATTTATTAAATTATAAAGATCTCAAAAATAAATTTAATAATTTGGAGGCTAAAAAAATAGATCCTAGAGAAGCGGGCTTCAGTACTATAGCACGACTTTCTACTGCTACTTTTGTTGAATTACAATTAGGCTTTAATTTAATGAAAGTAATTTTTTAAAAATTATTTAAATATTTATACCTTCTAACCAAAACTTAAATTTGATATATTTGGATTTTGGTTGTTTTTATGCCAATAATTTGATTTATTTTAAAGTCAATGACCCTAAATCTTTTATTTAAAATTTAATTATAAACAAATATTACAAAATTTATTTTCTAATTTGAATAGAAATATTTAAATTTTATCTTTCAAAAAAAATCATTTTTGTTTATTACAGTGATGATAGTTATTTACAATTTTAAAAATTTAAATATTTTAAATGTCTCTAAAGTGTGGTATAGTTGGTTTGCCTAATGTAGGAAAATCAACACTTTTTAATGCAATATCAAATTCTAAAGCAACAGCAGCAAATTTTCCTTTTGCAACAATAGAACCCAATGTTGGGATAGTAACTGTTCCTGATGAAAGAATTGATAAATTAGTAAAATTAGTAAATCCAGAAAAGACAGTTCCTACAACAATAGAATTTGTCGATATTGCAGGATTAGTCAAAGGAGCCAGTAAAGGAGAAGGATTAGGAAATCAATTTTTAGCAAATATCAGAGAAGTAGATGCTATCATACATGTAATAAGATGCTTTAAGGATGATAATATCATACATGTAGCTGGAAATGTAGATCCAATATTTGATAAAGAAGTCATAGATCATGAATTGCAACTTAAAGATTTAGAAACCATAACAAAAAGAATTAACAAAGCAGAAAAAAATGCTAAATCAGGAAATAAAGAAGCAATTAAAGAATTAGACCTATTACAAAATTTGGAAGCTCATCTTAACAATAATAAAAATATAAGAAGTTATGAATCAAATAAAAATGATAATGATTTAATAAAATCTTGGCAACTATTAACATCTAAGCCAGTATTATATGTTGCAAATATAGATGAATTATCATTAAAAAAAGGGACAAATGAATATGTAGAAAGTTTAAAAAATGAATTACAAAAAGAATCATCAGATATAATAACGTTATGTGCTTCAGTTGAATCTCAAATTATTGAACTTGATATTGAAGATAGAGAGATTTTTTTAGAAGAATATAATTTGAAAAATAGCGGTTTAGATAAATTGATAAAGGCTGCATATAAATTACTTAATCTTATCACATATTTTACTGCTGGAGTTCAAGAAGTAAGAGCTTGGACAATCATTAACGGAAGTAAGGCCCCCCAAGCTGCTGGAGTTATTCATACAGATTTTGAGAAAGGGTTTATAAAAGCAGAAGTAATTAAATTTGATGATTTCATAAAATTAGGTTCTGAACAAGAATGTAAAAAAGCAGGTAAGATTTCTATTGAAGGAAAAGATTATATTGTTAATGATGGTGATATAATGCATTTTAGATTTAATGTTTGATTGGTAATAATTTTTAATCATATATATAATATAAGTTAAATCTTTCTAGAAGGATGATGAATTATGAGACCTTCTGCAGTATATAAGTTTTAAATAAATTTAATTTAAATGAATATTCTTGATTTTTAAATTTGATTTAATATATTATTAATATTATAGAATTTAAAATATTGATAGAATGAATGATAATAAATTAAATTTTATTTATATAAAATTCCAAATAATTTATATCTCATTTGTTTTTTCATTAACAAATATCAACTGCAAAAATAGAAATACTGAAAATAATGAATTCACTAACAATAAGCCTCTAAAAATTAATAAGTATCAGAAACAGAAACAATCAATTGATAAAAATAAGTTAATAACTAAATCAAAACCAAATAGAAAAGCAGAATTAAAACCAATATTAAACAGAAATAATGATGTTATCATACCTCATCAAAAGACAAATGATATAAAACAAATCAAAAGTGAACCAGTAGGTAATAATTATGTTAAACTTCAAAATAGTAATCCAGAGAATTTTGCTAATATAGAAACGGATAAAGAAATAAATAAAGATTCAATAAATAAGTCTGATTCTATAAAAAAATCTAAACCTATTATAACTAATTCTAAACCTATTGAAGATATAAAAATAATTAAAAATGTAATTAAGCAAGAGAAAATATCAAAACAAAATCAAATCAAAATAAAATCTAAATATAGTAATCTAAATATAAAGGAAAGATTAAAAGTTCTATTTAAGATAAAAGAAAATTATTTACAAAAAGTACAAAAACTACATAAAAAATATTATCCAGGAAAAAAAATTAAATACAAAGGAGAATTGAGAGAACATGGCAGTTTAAAAAAAAACCTAAGATTACCCCAAGACCTTAAAACCGTTGAACGCATAATAGAAATATTATATTATCAAGCTAAAAAAATTGAATTGCCAATGAAGCTTCAATATTTTCTTAAGATATACAAGCCCTTATTAGAAGGTAAAGATAAAAGGAAATTACAAAAACAAGCTAATGATATATTAGTAGATTATAGAAGAAAAATAAAAGACTTAGGATATAAAGATTATATTGATCTGAAGATACCCAAAACTATTGTTCCAAAAAGAAAAAAGAAATAAGAAAAGAAGGAGGAAAAAGTAAAATAATCCTTAAATAAACAAAAGCGGAGTGAGAGGGATTCGAACCCCCGGTACCATAAATAGTACACATGCTTTCCAAGCATGCACCTTAAGCCACTCGGTCATCACTCCAAAATCATTGAGTTTATAAATATATACTCGACGTATATCAAGATGTATCTAAAACCGGTTATTTTCATGCAGAAAAGATCGATTATCAGATATTCTTCAAATGGAAGTAGTATATAATATTTTACTAATATGAAATAGTTAACTTATAATCATTATAATAAAAAAGCAAACCTGTATCGCATCGCTACAACCACCTACCCTTGCTTCTTTCCAGACCTGGGGGATTTAGTAGGAGCTGATCGTACAGATTTGCCTTTGCTAATTTAACCAAAAAAATTATATACTACAATTATTATTAGATATTATAACTTAGATAATAATAAAATTTAGAGAGTTTAAAGTATTTATGCTTATTTTTATATTGAAATTTTAAAATTATTGATATCAACTTTTTGTCATTTAAAATATTTATGTTTACACTAAATAATATTTTAAGAAAAATTGAAAAAAAGTATTATATATCTTGCAAAATAGACAATAAATAGCTAAAATTGTAGACACTTTATGGATAGACTATAGCTGATGGTTATTCCAAAAGTTAAATTCCTCCTTAGCTCAGTTGGTTAGAGCATCTGACTGTTAATCAGAGGGTCGTTGGTTCGAGTCCAACAGGAGGAGCATTTATTTTAGATAAGACTTCCTTATCAATTATCATAATCAACAACTTACAAACGGCATCGGTATTAAAAATATATATTTAATTTTCTTTCTATAATAGATAATATAAAAAGTCTTATATCATATATTTTATAGTTCATAATTCATACTTTGTTTTGTAAATAAACAAAGTATGAATATATTCATTAACTATCTAAACAGAACTTTTGGAGAAAATATTAATTATCCCTAATAATTCTGTTTTGTTATTTCATATATTGATTATTATGAAATAAATTATTTTTCAATTTTGTTTTTTTTTAAAAGTTATTGTATCTTTTGAATTTTATAAATTTTGTTAATCTATAAAATAGCTGTTGTATGATAAAAAAAATAATAAAATTAGGATGTATTTCTTTTTTAATTCATAATTGTGAATCGAATTCTGCAACTAAAGGAATTAATACTTTAGAAAATAAAAAAGGAGAATTTTTTACCTTTCATGGATATGGTACAGTTACAGTTAAAGGACCATTTAATGAAGATTTAGGAACTCATAGAACAAATATCAATGACCCAGAGAAAAATTCTGAAGTTCAATTAATTAAGAAAAAGGACAATAGTGTTGTTTATGTTGGACATATAGGGTTAAATGGAGGAATGTTTGGCTTTCTAAAATCTATCGTTAGCTTAGGAACCGATCTACCAATTGATGATCTTCTTGATATTGGCAAATTTATACCAATTAAAATACCGACCATCTGAAGATGGTGGAATTATTATCTTGACTGTAAGTCGCAATAAGCTCTAAAGAGCTACTCTAATTGTAAGTTTTCAATGTTACCAATTTTATGAGCATCTATATGGTTATTTATATATTCAT
>JAAGZN010000477.1 GCA_024206165.1 Bacteroidota bacterium | reverse complement strand
TTCTATGTTGAGATAATAATTCTTTTCTTGATGAGGATGATAATATATTTATTTTGTTATATAAATAATTTTGTACTAATATCGAAAATTATTTATTATTTACAAATTATTTATTAATCTTCAAATGGAAGAAGTATATATATATTAATCTTGCAGCATTTTGATTTAATTGTTTGTTTTTGTGTTTTTTTGTAAATTTGTTATATACTATACATTGGTTAGTGTGTATTTAAAATTATTTTATATTATAAATAATTCAGATAATTTTGAGTACTGGAAATATATTATGAACTATTTTTAAAATATCTTTATCTGGTAGATTTTGAAATTATGGATTTACAATCAAAAAAATTAGAATTTATCCAATGGTTTTCAGGCCTAAGAAATCCTAAAATTATTAAGGAAGTTTTGTCTTTCAAGAAGAAAAATGAAGAAGATTGGTGGGATATAATAAGTGATGAAGAGAGAAAAGAGATACAAAAGGGGATGAAAGAGGCTGATAGTGGTAAAACTATATCAAATAGTTCAATATTTTCAAAATATAAAAAATGGATTTTGAAATAGTTTGGACAGAAAATGCTGCTGAGGGTTTGTCTAAAATAGTTTTATATTTAGAGAAGAACTGGAGTGATAAAGAAATCAGTAAATTTTTATTCAAGCTTCTAGAGTTTACTGAAATACTTTCAAAGTTTCCTAGAATTTTAAAAAAAACCAAAAAATATGCGAATGTTTATAGAGGTCCTATCAATAAGTATACAATAATTACCTATAGATTAAAATCAAAAGAAAAAATAATAGAAATTCTTAATATAAAAGCATGTAAAGAGCATATCGATTAGAAGCTAATCTTATTTTTTATTCTAAATTTAATGATTTAAGAATATTGCTAAATCAAGATTTTTGATAAAAATCTAACTTTGTGATGATTCTGGGTATTTTTGCTGATTCTAAATCTCATTTTGTAATGGTCTCGACTTCTTAATTGTTTTAATGTTTGAGAATTGGTGGTGGTTTGAAGTGATTTGGGTTGGTGTTTTAATGGTTATAATATTGTAATAATATTTTTAAGAATTATTAATTTTTAGTTTGTAATTTAGTTTTTTAATTATATATTCGCTTTTATGTTATGAATAAATTGTTTTAGGTTATGTTTAAATTTACAAATTTGGATTATTTTTTATGGATGACATTGCTTTTGTTTTCATGTTCTAATGTTACTAAAAATAAGGATATGCTTCACAAAGCTGTAATAGAAAATGATTCTAATACTGTTTCCAATCTTATTGAAAGTGGTGTAGATCCTACGATGCGGGATAATAATGGATTAACTGCTTTAGGATTGGTTAAATATATTAAAAGAACAGATAAATTTAAAGGAATGTTGAGTGAATTTAGAGATTTAAATAATAAACTTGGGTCTATTATAGTTTGTAATAAATATGGGGATGAAAAGTGTAATTGTTTAAAAATGATTACGTTAGAACTATCTTCTCTATGGGGCCCAGTATGGCCAAGATATACTAATAGTAATAAATGTGATAATAGGGATAAATATAAAAGATTTCAAATTCTTCAAAATAATATAAATATTTTAAATCGAATTGAAAACAAGCTTGAGACTTATACTAACCAATTTGAAGAAAAGGAAAAAAGATATTGGGCAGAAATTGCAAATACTATGTCAAACGCTGCTCCAAATAGTCAGATTATTATAGGTAATTGTTATCAAGGGAATTATAAATGTAAATTTGGGTCTGAAAATGTAAATGATTGCTATAATGGAAATACTTTTACAAAAACTATAAAAATTAATTCTGATAATCAAATAACTAACAATACTTCTGTTACTAAGAAAGATACTAATATTAATTTTTCTCTGAATCCATTCAAGTGGATTGGTTTCTGTTAATTTTTAAAAATATGAACTATGATTAAATTTTCAAAAGCATTTTTATTGATTCTTTCAATAGGTTGTTCTGCTCAAAATAGATTTGATATGATGGGTAGAAGAAATAATGGATCTTCATCGGGTAAATCTTCATATATAAATAATTCTAATTGTTCGTTTAATAGTAATAATATTCCTATTAGCTATAGTAATAATACTACAAAAAATACTTATAGTTGGAAATCTAATAATACTACTAAAACAACTACTTCTATAACTAAAAGTGATACAAATATCGGTTTTTCTATTGGTTCAAGTAGTAATAGTAAACCTTTTAAATGGATAGATTAAGTTTTTTTGTAGATTTTAAATACTAAATTTATTATTTTTTCCATCCTGCTTTTCTTAATAGTAATGGGTTTTCTAGGATTGGTTGGAATTGCAAAATAGGGAAATAGATTCTTCGCTTTGCTGAGAATGAAAAAAATGGGGATTAGAATGAAAAAAATGTGACTAGAATTACAAGGTTGTAAAGCGGTTTTGAAGTGATTTTAGTGGTGTTTGATTTGGGTTGTTTAGGATTTTGATTTTATTGTTTGTTTTTGTGTTTTTTTGTAAATTTGTTCTATATACTAATCGTGGATGAAATGTATCTGAAACCATTTGATTTCAAATAGTAATGACCGATTATCAGATATTCTTTAAGTGGAAGTAGTATATTTATTTTAAATTTACAGCTTTATGAAGAAGATAACTTTAAATATACCTGAAGATAAATATTCTTTTTTTCTGGAATTGATTAAAAATTTACCTTTTATTAGATTTGAGCAGGATATGATTCCTGAAAGTCATAAAAGTATGGTTAGAGAACGTATTAAGAAGTCTAATCCTAAAGATTTGATTGATTGGGATCAGGCTAGTATTAATTTTGATTAATGGGTTTTAAGATAAAACTGGAAAAAGCTGCTTTAAAGGATTTACAAAAGGCTGTTGATTGGTATAGTTCTCAAAAAGTTGGCTTAGGTAAAAAATTTTATTCTGCATTTCAAAAAGCCATTGGAAATTTACAAAAAAATCCTTTTTATCAGATTAGATATGATGAAGTTAGGTGTTTTCCTTTGAAGAAATTTCCTTTTATGATCCATTTTACCTTACAAGAAGATATTGAACTTATTGTTATTAGAGCTGTTTTTCATACTTCTTTAGATTCTAATGAATGGAATTTAAGAGGTTAACATTTATTTTTTCCATCCCGCTTTTCTTAATAGTAATGGGTTTTCTAGGATTGGTTGGATGACGTAGATGTTGAAGAGTTCTAGGAATTTTTGTTTGTTTGTGGCTGCTTCTTTTTCGGCTCTTTTCATTCCTTTTAGTACGAATTCGTGGTATTTGTTGGGATGTCTTCCTTGGTGGTGCATTGCTTTTTTGTTCCAGTCTCCGTCTAGATCTAGGTTGTATTTGTCTGCTATTTTTTTCATTTTTGGGGTCCAGGTTTTGCTTTTGTTAGTGGCAAAATGGTGGATTTGTATGGGGATTTGTTTTATTTTTTCTTGGTCTTTAGTGCTTAGTTTTTGCTTTTTTTTCTTGGCTTTTATTTTTTCTTGGTCTTTAGTGCTTAGTTTTTGCTTTTTTTTCTTGGCTTTTATTTTTTCTTGGTCTTTAGTGCTTAGTTTTTGCT
>JAAGZN010000476.1 GCA_024206165.1 Bacteroidota bacterium | reverse complement strand
TTTAATTTTTGATGCAATATAATAATTAAAGCTTAAATCAAGGATTTTTTATATCAATAAGGACTTTTGCAGCGCCTCCATAGATTCATATCAGATTAATTTAATTTTTGATGCAATATAATAATTAAAGCTTAAATCAAGGATTTTTTATATCAATAAGGACTTTTGCAGCGCCTCCATAGTTATCATTTTGTGTAATTATATTTGTGTTATAAGAATTATCTTTTTCAGAATCGGCGTTATTTTTTAATTCAGAATTATTATTAGTTTCTTGAAGTGAGTTTGGATTATGAGAATTATTATTAATATTACCGTTGTTAATTTTTGTAGTATTTAAAAAATTATTAGTAACCAATTCATCATCTTCAGGATTATTATTATTTCCACAAGTAAATAAGAAGAATGAGGTAATAAATAAACAATAGTATATATTCTTTCTTAACATAATTTTATTTTGGTTTTGTAAGCCTAAATATAATCAATTCTTAGATAAGTACAAAATATATTTTAAATAAAAAAATATAAATGAAAAGTTTTTAGATATTGGGGCTGTAGAAAATTAAAAATCATCATTTTAAAATCTACAAAAACAGGTCATATGGGCCTATCGGCTGCGCCGACAAACCCATTTTTCTACAAGCCCATATTTATCATTTGTATGTCCTGATATAGGGAATTTATAAAATTGAGTAACTCAAGATGACAAAATATTAAAAAAATAATTTAATTTTTATCATTCTGAATTAATGAAGAATCTAATTTCTTAACTTCATAATGTTAGTTAAATGATAATATTGATTTAAATAAGAATTTTTAAGATACCAAATTATAATATTTTCGATAATTAGTGCCTGATAGAAAACTCTTAATTTTTAATATTTTAGCATCAAATTTTTATTATCAAAATAGGTTTTCTCATTTTATATCAACATATTTTATTAGTGATAGATACCGATTGTATTTTTTCTATAATATTTTATA
>JAAGZN010000475.1 GCA_024206165.1 Bacteroidota bacterium | reverse complement strand
TCTCCTTCAGAAGAATTTGAATCATCTATTTCTCCTTCTTTTAGGGTAATTGGTAATTCTGTTTGAATATTTGGGGTTCCCTCTTCTTCTGAATAATTGTTGTTTTTTAAATTTTCTTTTTCTATAATTTTATTTTTTTGTGAATCCTGATTTTGCTCGTTAGTTGTAATTAAATCTTTTGGTAATTCATTTGAAATATTGTTTTTTGAGATTGAATCAGTTGAAGGTTGAGTTATCTCATTAAGTGTATCTATTTCTTCTTCACCATAATTAGGCTCAAATTTTGATTTAGTATTTAAGCCATCGTCGCAATTAAAAAAAATTGAAGCTGATATTAAGATATAGATATTAAGATTACTTATTTTTTTGATAAATCTTATAATATAATTATTTTTATTTTAAAATTGAAGTTATTTGTAAATATACATATTTTTTTTGATATTTCAAATTTTTATACTTATTGTAAATTATAAAATATACATATTCTTTATTTATCAAAATTTTGGAACTAAAGCTTAAAAAGAATATTTTTCGAGTTCAATATATATTTCTTAATTCATCTAACCCCCTTTTATATGTTAGAAAACATTAAAAACAAACTAAATTTTAAAAAAGCGATATTAGTTACAGTAGCAAATTCAAATCAAAAAAATGAAACTATATTAGAATATTTAGAAGAACTTTCAGAACTATGTAATACTCTTGATATTAAACCAATAGAAACAATAATACAAAAGTTAGATCATCCTAATGTTAGAACTTACGTTGGTAAAGGAAAAGTAGAAGAAATAAAAACATTGACTGAAATTCATGATGCAGGATTAGTAATTTTTGACGATGATCTATCAGCTTCGCAAGTTAGAAATTTAGAGAAGATTTTAGAAAAGAAAGTATTAGATAGAAGTTTATTAATATTAGATATCTTTGCAATGAGAGCAAAGACAGCTCAAGCAAAGACACAAGTTGAATTAGCTCAATATCAATATTTATTGCCAAGATTGACAAGGATGTGGACTCACTTGTCTAAACAAAAAGGTGGTAATCCTGGATCTAGAGGACCTGGAGAAAAAGAGTTAGAAACTGATAAGAGGATTGTTCAAGATAAAATATCATTATTAAAAAAGAAATTAGCGAGCATTGAAAAGCAGGGAGAAATTGAAAGAAAACAACGAGGCAAATTGGTAAGAGTAGCTTTGGTTGGTTATACCAATACAGGCAAATCAACTTTAATGCAATTACTTTCTAGACAATCTAGTGATCCTGAAAACAAACTCTTTGCTACAATAACATCTACAGTCAGAAAAATTGTTATAAATAATATCCCTTTTCTTTTAACTGATACAGTTGGTTTTATACGTAAGCTCCCACATACACTTATTGAATGTTTTAAATCTACTTTAGAAGAAGTCAAAGAAGCTGATTTGTTGGTTCATGTAATAGACTTCTCAAATTCTGCTTTTGAAGATCATATTAAAGTTGTAAATCAAACTCTAAAAGAAATTGGAGTAAAAAATATACCAATTATAATGGCTTTTAATAAAATAGATAAATTAAGCTTAGAGCCAAATTATAAAGAAGAATTAAAAGAACTAGAAAAGAAATATTCTAAATATTATAATAACTCAGCTATTTTTATCTCTGCTAAAGAAAAATATAATATAGATCATTTAAAATCATTAATTTTTCAAAAAGTTAAAAAAAAGCATCTTAAGATTTATCCAAACTTTATTAAATAAAAATAGAACCAAAAGGTCCTAAATCTGAAACCATTTGATTTTAAAGAATAATGACCAATTATCAGATATTCTTGAATTGGAATCCTTTACATTAGTATGTAAAAAAATAGGCATTGCTAATCTGAGAGAGATTAATTAAATTAGTACTTCACAAATATAAAAAGAAGTAATGAAAAAGACAGAATGTCCAAAATGCAATAATGCAAACTGCATTAAAGATGGCTTTATGAGAGGAAAACAAAGATATAAATGCAAAAAATGTAATTACAAACACACAGTTAAACATAGATCTGGAACAGCAACTATAGAAATAAAAAGGCAGGCATTACATTTATATCTAGTGCCTGATAGAAAACTCTTAATTTTTAATATTTTAGCATCAAATTTTTATTATCAAAATAGGTTTTCTCATTTTATATCAACATATTTTATTAGTGATAGATACCGATTGTATTTTTTCTATAATATTTTATA
>JAAGZN010000474.1 GCA_024206165.1 Bacteroidota bacterium | reverse complement strand
TATAAAATATTATAGAAAAAATACAATCGGTATCTATCACTAATAAAATATGTTGATATAAAATGAGAAAACCTATTTTGATAATAAAAATTTGATGCTAAAATATTAAAAATTAAGAGTTTTCTATCAGGCACTAGATATTAAAGCTTATTTATATTGGAATCAAAATAAATTACATGTTTATTCTAGAAAAGATGCTTATTCTATGGAATGGAAAACCCAAAATATTAATTTTGCGATTAATTGTAATATACATCCATATAAAGATTTTTATCCATTATATTCTATTTTAGGCTTATCTTTCACATATTTTCTCAATTATTCTTATAAAGCAAAAAGAAAAGAAAAAATAAATCAATTCTATAAAGATTGGGACGAATTTCAGAAATATGACTCAATAGAAAATTTATTTGATAAAAGTGATGAATTTCGTAGATTTTCTTGGGGTATTTTGGCAGGAAGCGGATTTGTGTTTGACTTTGGCTTGATAATAGAATTATTAGCATATTTAGATTTTAAAATAATCAAATTATTGAAAGATCAAGATGGTGGAAGTACTTTTAATAAAGGTCCAATAGATTTAAAATATTATTATTTAACTTGTGCTCTTGGATGTCCTTATATAAAATTAAATATTGGATATGATTTTGCAAATTTAGTTTTATAATCAATCACTCAACTTATAAAAATAACTCTAATAAGCCTAATACTGTTTTTGATATAGCGAAAAACAACTCATATAATAAATCTTGTGTAAGGCAAGTCAATCATTTAAATATCCAAGCTCATTTTTGTCTTTTATAGATTGTATAAATAAAGATTTAAAATAGAAGCCTGTCAATGCAGAAAAACCACCAACTAAACCCCCAACTAATCCTGTAATCAACACAAGAAATATAGAATTACTAAATCCAAATAAAGGAGCTACTTTGCTAGATATTATAGAATTAGTTTGAACATCAATAATGGCAGCATAAGTCATCCAAAGAGAACTAATTGCAGCAAAACCTCCTAAAAAAACTTTTGAAGCTTTGCTATTTATAAATAAAGGAATAATAAAAGAACTAATAGCAATTGACCACCATGGGCAAAATGTTTCTAGTAAATAACTAAAAGTAATTGTCAATATTATTTGGATTAAAAAACTCATAAATAATTAATTTTTAGGTATAAAATTTAATATATAAGGATATTGTATTTCTTTATCTGAAATATTTAAAGTGATATATTCACCCTTTCTCCATTTTTCAACAAAGCTAGTATAATAGGGATTTCCTATATCCCCTGTTTGTCCTCCTGGATAAATAAAATATCCTTTATTTTCTTTTCCCAACTCAGCAATAAATCTTATTGAAACACCATTTTTAGGTTCATTGCAATTAAGTGAAAATTTACTTCCTCCAATAGCAATATTTTTTACTCCAAATGATTTAAAATTAGGAATGACATGATTTAGTGAAACACAGTTATAATTTGACCAAATATATGGCTTCTTATTTTCTCTTTCCCATTTATCTAAATTTGATATTGTTGTTTTGAAAGCAGAGTTAATAAGTTCTTGCATGCTATTATATTCACCATAATCTAAATATTTACTATTAGGATAATTTTTAATTATGAAAATTGTTGTATGATTGCTCGGTGGTTTAATTTTGAGATCTAAATTTAAAATATTTTTCCATAAACTAGAATAAATATTATTAAACCATTCTCTATATATTGAAGGCGCAACTTTATTTGGATCATTCTTATAATCCCAAGACTCAATAATTGAAAAAATTTTTTTCTCTTTTTTATTTAAATCAGAAACTTTAATAAAAGGTAAAATTGAAGTTAATAATTCTGCAGCTGAAGAGTCATAAGTATCAAGTTGCATTTTCTTCATATCATTTATAGAAAACTTCTTTTTGCTATTCAAAATTTGATTTATTCTTTTGTTCCTATAATGTCTATACCAATATCCATGATGAAAATAAGGATAAGATTTATAAGTAGGATGTTCATTTGCAGAGCTAACATATCCAATTCTGGGATTTAATATTTGGGGGTTGTGACTTTTAGGAATATATTTTTGCCATTCATATTCTGAAGAATTCCCATCCATAAGAAATCGGCCTTGTTCTTTCCATCTTGCCACATATTTTCCTGCCACATGCATTGCTATGTCTCCATTATTAAATGCTGAAGCATAATTTACATTCAAATTTAATAAATCTAAGGCTTCTTTAAATTCAGTATGATTTTTAGCTTTATTCATTTTGATGCCTGCTAAAATGACATTTCCAATATTATATCCACTCCATTTTAAAGCAAGGCCATATACTTCATTTTTATCATTCGCTTGATTTTCAGAATAAAAAGTTGGTCCAATATGAGTATTTAGTATTTTTATATAGATACTTTTATGGCCTTTAATTTTAATTTCTTCAGTTATTATTTGAGTTTTAAAATTTTTGCCTTCATATTTATATTCTTTGAATGTATCATCTTCAAATTTTATTAAATACCAATCTCTACTGTTCATTAAAGAATTAGTTAATCCAAATGCAGTAAATTTATTAAAGCCTAAAGTTACAAAAGGCGTCCCAGGAGCAATGGCTCCAATTATATTTTGATTGTCTGATTTAGCATGAATTAAATAGAATAATGAAGGTAACGAAATATCTAAATGCGGATCATTTGCAAGATATGGATAGCCGCTTATAGTTTTTTTACCTGATAAAGCCCAATTATTACTACCGCCTCTTTTATTCTTACTATTTGAGGTTGTAGATATTTTTGGAATATATGTTGGAGGAGTATAATTTGGAGTTTTTACTGTGATGGGTTTAAAATTCCAATTTTTTGAATGGATGATGGGTTCTACATCGTCTGTATAATTTGGATATAAAAAATCAAATTTCTTTCTACCAAAAATTTTTAATGCATTAGTATGTTCTATTGCGGTATCTTTTCCAGATAATTTATCTACCATTGCAGCTATTACTAACATAGTTTTGTATGGACTCCATAATTCTGGATTGTAATTTAATAGTTTAAATTCTATTGGAAGTTTTTTATATTTTAAAGATTTTATATAAGTATTAACGCCATTAGTAAAAGCATTTAAACATTCTGCAGATTCCTGATTAGCCATTACAATTTTTAAAGCCTTTTTTGCTGCTAGCTTTAAAGCTTTTTTTCTTTGTAATTTATCATATTCGATTAATTTGGTATTATATCCAAAAATTTCAGAAAGTCTTCCTTCTGTAGCTCTTGTAGTAAAATCCATTTTCCATAGTCTATGAAATGCAGAAATATA
Organism: Bacteroidota bacterium; assembly: GCA_024206165.1. Lineage (GTDB taxonomy): Bacteria > Bacteroidota > Bacteroidia > Cytophagales > Amoebophilaceae > JAAGZN01. Next base: position 3,575 of record JAAGZN010000474.1, on the reverse strand, counting down.
GCCTATTGCAAAATACATATCATAATCATTTTTTGCATCTATATGAGGTATTAAATTGGAGTCAAAAGAGATCTTTATATTATCTTTTACAAGTTTATTTTTGATCAAAGTTTTAGGTATTTCTATAATATTTTTATGAGAATTCTGCCAAATCCCATGAAAAGGATCTAAAATTTTTCCTAAGGGTGGTTTATTAAAAAAACTATTATTTAAAATATAAATTAAAAATAAAGAAATTATAAACGATAAAAGTATTTTAAATATTTTTTTATTCATGAAGTTGGAATAATTAAAATTAAAAGATTATTCTTTAAAATAACTTAATAAAAGAAATAAATTTTAAAAAACAAATTTTAAATTCCTGTTTTTAATCATATAAATATATTGCATTTCATTTTGGAATAAAATTTATTAACTACTTCCAAATAATTTCTATACCTTATGATCAAAAATATTTTAAATTAATGTAAAAAAATTATATATTATTAATATAATAGTATAATCAAAATAATTTCAATATGTATAAATTAGGAACATATCTCTTCAATTCATTGTTTAAACTTATTGTTCCATCTAAAGATAGAAAAAAACATAGAATAAGAAACTATTTAGGTAGTGTATTCTATAATTTAAAATATGCTTGCGAAACAAAACTTGAGAAAAAAGGAAATTATTTAGCTTTAAGTAAAGAAGAAAATAAACCAAAGCAAATTTTACAATTGACAAAGGATGAAATTAATTGTCTAAAAACTGCAAAAAAAATCACAAAAGATTTTACTAGACCATTTATTATAAAAGGATATTTTAATGATACAAAGCCAATACAAGATTGGGATTTTAAATACTTATCTAATAATCATGGAGATTTTAAAGTTTCTTGCTTAAAATTAGATTTAGATATTGACAACCCAAGGCCAAAGGGTCTTCATATTCCCGTTAAAGAATTTATAAGTAGAATACTAAACAAAGAAAAATTGTATTTAACTGTTGATTTAGATTTAGTAGAAGAATTGGATCTTAAACAACTTAAATTTAAAGAAAGAGTAGGAAATTTATTTAAATTTAGTGGATATAATAATTTATTTTTAGGAGGAGGAAATTCATATACACCATTACATAGTGAATTACCGGCTTCTTGTGCTGTTCAAGTAGTAGGTTCAAAGAAATGGTATATTATTGAACCTAAATATTCACATTCATTACATTCAGTAGTAGGTTCAAATGGTTTTTATTATGCACCTCCTTATTGCTTTGCAGAATCTAAAAATGATGCCAAAATATGGAAAATACCAAGGTATGAAGTAACTTGTGAGCCGGGTGACTTTTTTTATTGCCCTTCTTGGTATTGGCATGAAACTAAAAATATAGGAAAAGAAAACTTAATGATTTGTTCAAGACCTCTTTTTAATACAGTACATATAAAAAATAACCCTATTTTTGCAGCATCTTGCCCCTTGGCTTCTTTAGTATTTACCAAAACTGTTTTGCCGCGCATAAAAACATATATAGATAAATCAGAAAATGTAGTGCAATCTTTAAAAAAGATGGAAAATAGAGTACCCTTGAAATACATTAAATTGAAATTGGAATCAATTAATAGAGATCGTTTAAAAAGAACTTCATAACTTTAGTAATAACTAATGTTAATATTTTGATTTGAAGGTTATTATATTTATCTTATTTTATATATGAAGTAACTAATTTATGTACATTAAATATCTAAAAATATTATCATCTATTTTAATATTGATATCTCATATATTTAATATTACCGAAAATAAATTTTTTATATCTTTATCATCATCAGCAATTTCTACGAAAGAAAAATCTTCAGATAAATCAGAAAATGCAAATAAGCATCAAAAAAAAAATTGCAGCGTTTTTAATTATATCATATCAAAGACTTTAAAAAAAGAACCAAAATGTAAAGAAGAAGATTTAAATATTCCTAGTGAAAATGATTTATTGATGGTTCTCAAAACTATTAGCGACTTAGCAGAAGAAGGCAAAATCGATTTTAAAGATGCTTTGAGTAAAGAAATAGTCTATATAGATAAATCAAAAGCAAAAGAATCTATAAAAAGAATTGGAGACTCTTTGAAAAATGCAGGCAATAATACTGACCATTTTATAATAAAATTAATGGGTATTTTAGCTCCGATATTAATAAGTATTAATGGCGGAAAATTTGATTTAGGATCTATAACAAAATTAATAAGAAACTATTCCCAAAAGTTGAAAAATGAATATGGGAAAAAAAGCAATAATACAGTAAAAAAATTAGTATGGAAGGACAACAAAAAAATTATTCCCGAAGAAAGAGGTATTGAATTACAAAAAGTATCTGATAATAGAAATAATCTGCATGAAAAATTTAAAATTAAAACTAATGGTTTTGGTCCATTATTAAAAAAAAGTAAAGAAAAATTAATAAATATTGCTAAATCAATAATTCCTCCTCAAGGGTTTACAAAATTAAAATCATTTAAAGACTATTATATAAAAAAAGCCTCTAAATTTAAAGGAGAAAAACAAGATTTATCTTTACAGATACAAAAATCTATCCAAAGAGATATAAAAATGGATGGTAAAATGTGTGGAATAGTTTCATTAATTAAAGCTACACAAATTAATAATGAATCTATTTTAGATGAAAAATGTGCTAAAGTTATATTGAGTGATTATGTGGATGTCGGTTTTGAAGTTTCTGATATGAGACAAAGAATTAAAAAAATTTTTAATATTAGTAAACCTGATAATCAATTATCTGAGAGTGAAAAAAGAAAACTTGATAATTTTACAGCAATTGCTGAATTAGGAATAACTAATTGTAAATTTATTAAAGAAATAGGTTTATTGCCTACTGATTTAGTAAAAGAATATGGCAAAATTTTTAATCTAAAATTATTTTCTTTTGAAACAGAGCAAGAAGTAATTAAAGCATTAAAATCAATTACTAAAGGTAATCAGAACTTAGATAAAGCAGTAATTGTAACTCCATTAATTTTTTGGGGAAATGTAAGAAATGAATGTGGAATGCATTATTTAAATATTATACATATTTATGATGATGGAACTTTTTTAGTTGAAGATACTGATGGGACAAGATATAAACCTATAAATAAATTTAAGAAGAATTTGGTAAAATTAATGAGACTCAATATTAAAAAATCCATAGGGCCATTTTTAAAAGAATTTAATGGATTAATTGATAGCAGTATTGGTAAAGAAACAAAAACTAAAATTTTAGAAGCTATTGAGATATTTGTTCAAGAAAGGATGGGAGGGGCAAAATCTAAATATTGCTTTATAGTATCAGATCCTAAAAATGTAGTAAAGTACTCAAATTAAAATTAACCTCTTTATTTATATAAAAGATAAAAAAACAATTATATTTTATTATAATTTTAAAAGCCAATAAAGATACTCTCTATTTAGTGTTTGTAAGCAAACAAAACTATAGTTAAAAGTTACAATTTAAATTCATGTATATATCACAAAAGAAGCAGTCAGCTTATAAAAACACAAAATATACCAAAAACATACCTATCGAATAATAAGTCAATTCCTTATCC
>JAAGZN010000473.1 GCA_024206165.1 Bacteroidota bacterium | reverse complement strand
TATAAAATATTATAGAAAAAATACAATCGGTATCTATCACTAATAAAATATGTTGATATAAAATGAGAAAACCTATTTTGATAATAAAAATTTGATGCTAAAATATTAAAAATTAAGAGTTTTCTATCAGGCACTATATAAAAATTCACAAAAGTTTCTAGCCTGACATTCATATAAATGTTTAAAAGCTGAATTATAATCATCAATTTTTTGTATTATATCATCTAATTTTGAATTAATTCCTTTAATCTTTCGATCTTTAATTTTTTTAATTTTTTGCAATGATTGTTTTGCTAATTCCGATTGGTCTCTCGATATAGAATCTTCTACCTTATTCAAATAATATAATACATTACTTATACTTCTTCCTTTTGGTGTTAAAAAAGAAGCTTGAGAATACCAATTCGATAAGTAATTTTTTTTCCAATCTTTGGTAATATTGTTAATATTCTCATAGATATCTTTTTGTTGATTAATTTTTAGCTCTGCGATCTCAATATCATCTTCATAACTACTAGTTGTGTTTCCACTTGAATCTTTTTTTCTAAAATTATAACTTTTTTCTTTATTATTTAATTTATTTTGACAATAGAATAAAAAGAAAAAACTAATTATTAATAAAATAGTGTAATTAAAAAGAATTTTCTTTTTCAAATTTTTTAACATAAGAAAATGTTTAAGCATAATAACAAAAATATAATAGATAATAATATATATATATATATATATTCTAATAAATACAATTTTCATAAAATTATTTTATCTATACTTTATTAATTTATAAAACATAATTGTTTAAAGTTATAATATATATCTAAGCATTCTCAAAGTTTATTTGGATAAATTGTATTTTTTCATTATTTTTGTATAGATTATAAATTTTTAGATAAATATGAATACTATATATAAATCAATAAGTATTATCTTTTTAATAGCATTTCTATTCAATTCATGTAATAATCCTGAAGGTAATGTCCAAGATTCAAATTTGAACGATAATACAAATTATAATAAAGAAAATCTGGAATCAGAAAGTCGCCCATCAACGAATAAAAATAATCAATTCCTAAAAATTAAGCCTTTATACAAATTAGAAAAATGTAAGGAGTGTAAAAAATTTCATCCTAAATGCGCAGACTGCTCGGATAAACAATGGGATATGCCTATTGATTTATTTATCGATGGAAATAAAGTAATATCAAATAATAAACTTAGCTTAAATTTTAAAGATTTTTCTTCATATCAACCACAAAGACCTAACTATTCTATACCTTCATATCCTGCCCAAGCTAAAGCTCCTGTAATATATATATATTCTGATACTGAGAGAAAATGTGATATTAATTTTGATACAAATGGAGGTCAAGTTATAAATCTTTCATATCCTGCTTATGATAATAAGGGTTGGAGTTTCACTTGTCAACGTAATAAAAATGGATCTTTAATTTTTGCAAACAAATCAATTTTACCATATTTATATTATACTTTTACTATTCCTCCAAATCTTTTATCGAAAATTAAAAGTAATGAAGGATTTATTGTTCAAAGGGAAAAGTTAATAGAATTTTTACCTCAAAAGCTTCGTAAATTAGGATTAAATGACAGAGAAATAACAGATTTTATTTTATATTGGTATGAAAAATTATCTAAATTTCCATCTGTCTTTATTCAATTTTTAGTAGATCAACAAGTAGATGAATTATTACCTATGAACGTTAAATTTAGTGGTAATCAAAATTATAAAAAAGCTGAAAGAAGAATAATAATGGTTTATAATGATATTATTCCAAAAGACCATATTGAACAAAAACTAGATTCTATTCAAACTCTTGATAGATCGAAATATAATATTAATATAATTGAATGGGGTGGATTTAGAATGCCTCAACCTAGAAAATCTAAACTTTAGAATCTTAATATTATTTATAAATTATATCCTTTTTTATTATTTTTTAATTTAATATTATAATCAATTTCTCCTCTACTAACACTAATTATTGCACCAATTGTCATGCCAGTGAATAATAAGGAAGTCCCTCCCATACTAACAAAAGGCAAAGTCAAACCTGTTACTGGCACAAGACCAACAACAACTGACATATTTATTATTGCTTGTAATACCAACAATAGTGAAAGACCGACTGTTAATAAAATCCCAAAAATATTTTTTGTTTCATTAATAATTGAAATACTTCTATATAAAAGCAATAAATATAAAAATAAAATAAAACATGCACCAAGCAATCCATATTCTTCAATTAACACAGCATAAATAAAATCTGAATAAGGATGAGGTAAAAAATTTCTTTGTATACTTTTGCCAGGCCCATTACCATAAAGACCTCCTGAAGCAATAGCAATATAAGATTGTTTAGTTTGAAAAGATATTTCTCCTTTAATATATGACTTAATTCTATTGATTGCTGTGCTGCCCCTTTGTCCTATTCCCAAAGCAAAAATAACAACAATAAATCCAACTAAAACATATGCCGATATAAATTTTAAAGGAATTCTAGCTATAAACATTAAAATTAAACATGTTACAAAGATTAAAATTGCTGTTGATAAATTTGTAAGTGCAATTAAACCACAAATTAAAGTCGACCACCCTGCAATAGGAATAAAAGTTTCATAAAGACTTAAGATTTTATTTTGTTTTTTTGATAAAATATTAGCTAAATATATAATTAAAGTAAATTGTGCTAAATCTGAAGGCTGAAATGTTTTATTAATCAAAGGAATTGTTATCCATCTTGAAGCTTCATTAATATTAGATCCATGTTTCCAAGTAAATAATAATAAAGGAATTGAAATCCACAACCCTATTTTAGATAGTCCAGAAAAATATCTATAATCTAAATTATGTATTAACCACATAGCTAATATACTCATAATTACCAAAAATAAATGCTTTAATAAATAATATTCTGTATTTCCTTGCATTTGTCTATAGGCTAATGAACTTGTAGCACTATATACAGCTAGAGTACTTATTAATGATAATAATATAACAATTCCCCAAATTACAATATCTCCCTTAATTTTATTTTGTAAAAATTTTTGCATTTTATCTATTTCTAGTTTTGCCAATATAAAAAAATTGATATAAATTATAATTATTTTTAAATTTTTAGTATATTACATAATATAAGAATATTTATAATTCAATCTTTTTATTTTAATTAGATATAACTAATCAATTTTATGAATTTCAATAATAAATCTAATAATTCTATAATATATATTTTAACAATTTCATTATTAATTTTGATTTTTATTTTTGCCTAATTATTCTATTTTCAAGAAAATATGTAATAACTTATTTTATTTAATAGATTAAAATGTTTTAATTTTTATATCAACAATTCTCAATCCCACTATTGTTACTTACTTAATTATTAATTAACTCATATTTACTAATAAGCACTGAATAAAATCTGCTTCGCCATATTTTTATATTTAATATTGTTATAATATATGCTATTAATAATTTTTTCTAAAAATATTATAATTTATTTGTGTAAATATCAAAAAAATATATTAAATTATAATTAGATAATTTATTAATTTCCAAAGAATAGTAAGCCATGTTTGTTTCAAATTATATTAAAAGAATTAAATTATATAGTATCAATTTAATATATATTCTATTTTTGCATTTTATCATTTCATGTGGGACCAGAAATAGAGATATTCCGAATAATACAAAGGTAGATTTAATCAATAAAAAAGCTGGAATCACTAAAAATAAAAAAGATAATATAACCAAGTTAGATACAAAAGCTGGAGCTTTTTCTTTAGAAGATTTAGAAAAGATGTTAAATGATTTAGAAACAAAAGAAAATGATTTAGAACATAAAGCTAAAAATATTAAAGATCAACAAATGTCGAAAGAAACAATGTTGGAACAAATAAAAAAAGAAAAAGAGAAATTAGCTAAAGAAAAAGAAGATTTAGAAAATCAAATTGCAGAAAAGAAGAAAAGTGAAAAAGAAAAAGAAGATAAAGAAAAAGAAGAGAAAGAATTAGAAGAGAAAGAATTAGAAGAAAAAGAGAAAAAAGAAGAACAAGAAAAAAAAGATAAAGAATTAGAAGAAGAAAATACTGAAAATGAAAACAAAGAATCAGAAACTAAAGAAGATGATGAAGATCAAACAGAATCTGAAAAAAATGAAGATGGTAGAGAACAATTTGATATAACACTTAGAACTGTCATCAGAAAAATTAGAGATAAAGGAGGTTTTGAAAAAGAACACAAATTTGACTATAGTAGTTTGAAAAAATTTATTAGTCAATTCATGAATCTAAAAGAAAATTTTATAGAACTTAGAAAACAAGCAATAGAACAAAATATCAATTCAGAATCTAAAAAAGACTTAAAGAAAATTTCATTCGAAATGACAAAATTACTCTTAGAACTCCAGATTATGATTCAAAGATCTAATATTGCAAATTCTCCATTTGAAGTCGCTAAAAGAAGTGCTAATATTTTAAAAATAGAAAACAAATTAAAAGAGAGTTTAAAGGGTGATTTTAAAGAAAAAGCTCTCGAACACTTAGAACAACATTTAAATATTCATTTAGATTTATTAAGGGAATTAAACAAACTTGGAATCTCAATATTCTATTTAAGAGGACATCTTTCTGACAAAATTCTTGTTAAAAAAGAAGATTTAATATCAGAATTTAACAAAAAATTCTTTATTAATGAGTCTATAGATATTCCTGAAGTTGATAGTATTATAAATCAAATAAATAATGAAATTAAAGAAATTACAAAAAAAGAAATCCCATGGTTTAGTAAGGTATCCTCTGAATATGATCAAATTATTCATCAATTTAGCAAATTGAAATTCAATAAAACTTTAAAAGACGATATTAATAATTTAAAGAAAGAATTACTATCATTAGATTATCATCCATTACATATTGTCTATTTAAGTAAAAAATTATTTGTTAATGAATTGAAAGAATTATTAAAAATTGATCAAAATAAAAAAGATGAAATTAAAAATACGAAGGAGGATAAAAAATTATTTGATGAAATAGAAACTCATTTGAAAGCTCATAAAAATCTAATTGAAGCACTTGATAAGTTACACGCTAACTACCCAAATATGTTTTTAACTTATGCTCACTTAGATCCTAAAAAAGATATTTTAGATCCAAAAGTAACTTTTGATAAAATTCCTGATAAATTAGGAATAAAAATTACCAGTGCAGTATTGAATGATAAATATCTCAATAGAATAATAAATGATACTTTAACAAAGAAACAAAAAGCACAAATAATTCAGCAGAATAAGGAAATCAATGAACATATTAAAAATTTATTGTTAAAAAGAAAAAAAGTACAAAAAGAGCTTGATAATAAAGAGAAAGAAAAGAAAGTTAAGGATAAAGAAATAGAAAAAATTAAAGATGTTGAAGAGGAAAAGAAAAAAATAATTGAAAATAATATTAGAAAGAAAATCGAAGACCAAAAAGCTAAAAAAGATAAAGATAACAAAGATAAAGATAAAAGAAATAAAGAAATGAGAAGAAAAAAAGAGGAGCAATTATTAAAAGAAAAAAATGAACAGATTGAGAGAATGAAACAAAAAGCTAAATTATTGGAAGAAAAGGAAGAAAAAATTAAAGAAGAATCTAATCTAAATGAAAAAATACAAAGACTTCAATTAGAAATAAATGATTTAATTGCTAAAAGAAATGCTCAACAACAAGAAATTGAAGAAGAACAACAACAAATTGAAGGAGAAGGTGGAGAAGAAGAACAAATTGAAGGGGAATAATAAAATAGACTAAATATTAAATTAAAAAAGCTATGTCAATTTAATCAACATAGCTTTTTTAATATCCATCTATTATTAAAATTTTTAACAAAATTAAGGGTCTGTAAACGCAAGTCTGTCTAAGCGAAATAAAATTAATTTGAATTTGTAAATATTCTAATTTTTAATATCTAATATTTCAATAAATCAAATTGAAAAATATCTAACAAAAATTTCATTTAAATAACCACAATACAATTCTTTATTTTAAAAGGAGATAAAATCATAAATAAATATTGAATTTTTTTAATATTAAATTGTGTTTTAGCAAATAATTTTATATATTTTATATAGAGGTTAATTTATTAATTTTTTAAGAAATAAAATTATGTCATTTAATAAAAATAGTATCAAACTTAAAACATATATTAAACATTTTTTTTATATGTTATTAACAATAATTGCTTTTGCATGTAAAAGCAATGAAAATAACTCTGAAAATAGCAGGGTTGAACAAAGACAAGAAAGATCAACTGTTGAAGTTAAAAATCGTAAAGCAGGATATGATCATGAACATAGACATTCATTAAGTACTAGAAATAATTCAAAAGAAATATTAGCAAGTAGTGAATATCATGAACATGTAAAAGATATTTTTCAAAAAGCAATGGAGAATTTCCGAAAAGGAATGGATCTAATTGAAAAAACTCAAAGGAAATATGACAATCTTCATAGATTCCCGTTTTTAACTCCAGATAAAAATGCTTTTCAAAATTTTAAAATGCAACAATTAAAATACCCAATCAGAAAAAGGGTTAAAAAGTTTGGAAAAACAATTGATTATCTTAAAAATCAACACCAAGCAGAAAAAGCTATGAATGACGTAAAAGAAGCTGCTGGTGATATCCATAATCATCCATTTAGAGTGTTGCGTCTAAATGAAAAGTCTCTTGAACATCAGGCTCACATTATTAACAATATACCTGCAAAAAGAAAAAAAGCTAGAAGAAAATTTTATAGAGAATTTAAAAAGCAACTTCAAGAGCATATAACATGGCAAGAAAAAATAGTAAATCTTAAAGAAAAAAATCCTCATATTGCTGGAGCTTATATATATGGTCTATTGGATCCTCATCAAACAATGTCTAGTAATAGCTCAAATAAAGTAGGAATTGACAAACATCATTATAATGCTCCTCTAACTAGAGGATTTGGTTTTAAATTGAGAAAAATATTAATTCCACATGGAGTAACTAAATTATCTAAATTAACGGAACCACAAAGAATAGAAGTTAATCGTCAAACTGCAAAGATGGATAAATTGTCCAATGAGATTTGTAGAATTATTAAAGAGCACTCTCAAAAAAATAGTAAGAAGAAGAAAAAACGAGAAAAAAGAAGAAGAGATCAAGCAGTTCATGATGAAGAAAAAGAAGTTGCTAGAAGAGTTGATAAAAACGTGCATAATCATTTAGCTAATAAAGCTAGAGATAAAATGGAAAGAGAAGTAAACCATTTAGAAACTAGAATACAATTTTTAACAAAACAAGCTGTAAATAAGGCAAAAAATATTAGTGAAAGTCACAAAACAACTAAAGAAAAAATTAAAGCAATAGAAGATCTCAGAAAAAAGAAAATGCAAAGCATTACTACAATTATTAAAAACTCAGTTGACAGAATAAAAGAAGACCCTGTAGTAGAGCATTCTTTACATGAAAATCAGATAATAAGAGAAATGAGAATGAAAATTAAAACTGAGATTAGAGATACATATGTTAAAAAAATGCAAGACAAACTTCAAGGTATAATCAAATCTTTAGAAAAACATAAAGCACATAAAAATCCTATTTTACATAAATTGAATGATAAATTGAAAAAAATCTTTAAGAAACATAAAAGACATTTGAAAAAGAAGCATAGAGAGCATGTTAATCATGTGCATGATCTTCATAATGAACATAATGATAAGATAAAAAAATCTGAAGATAGAATACATAGAAAAAGAATTCATGATGATATACAACATAGAATAGATAAACATCACCATGAACAATTACATGATATTCAACAGCATCAACAAAAACAACTTGATGAAATGAAAAAACAACTTGCTTATGCTATTGACGAAATCAAAAAATTAAAAGGTAAGTCTGATGATGACAAGGAAACTATGATCGATAAAGCTAAAGATTTACATGATAAACATAATCATAATCTTAGAGCAATGACAGAACTTCATAAAGATCATTTAAGAGAATCTGTTGATCAAGCTAAAAGTGATATAAGACACGATCATGACGAAAGAGAAGAAAGTGAAGATAAATATGATAGAGCTCTATTAGATAAAGAATATGATGAAGAAAATGAAGAATAGAATAGAAAAATAAAATCGTAATTTAAAAGCTACGTATATAATAAATGTACGTAGCTTTTTTATTATTTCATATTTTGATAAATAATATTAGTAATTAGATTAAACTGATCTTTCATTTAATAATCTCTTTATCCCATTCATAAGTCTTAGAATTAAAAACATATTGTTTAGGATCATCTAAAGAGTCATAATATAAATCTTGTTTTAATTCCATTGGGGAAATAGTAAAAGATCCCGAAAAATTATTTATAAAGTATGGTGAATAAGAATAGATATCTGCAAAAAAGTATTTTTCTTTTACAAGAGCAGGAATTATTTTTATAACATCATCAAGAGAATTCATAGGTATTAAATTTATTGCTAAGATTTTAAAATAAAAACCTTTGAGCATATTACCCGTAGCTGTTATAGTACCTGAAGGAGCTCCTGTTCTATTACTCCATAAATCATCCATTTTAAAAATTACTTGTTTATTAAAACTTATCATGGTAGTTATTTTATTTTTCTCTAAGTCATATAAGCCAATATCAAATTCTAATATTTTTCCATCTCTTATAATTTCTAAATGAATTTTAGTCTTATCACTTTTATTCATCATCATATCCAAATCAATTAAATTAGGACCAATAATTTTACCATTAGCTGACCAAATAATATCTCCATTTTTTAACTTATTATAAGAAGGTGAATTTTTAAGAATAGTTTTGATGATTATAGCGTTTGCATTTGATTTTGGAAAGAGCTTCATATATTTTTTTAACTTTTCTTTAGGAAGATTACGATATTTGATTGCATCAGATAAGGAATATAAACCAGTTAATATTCCAATATGTCTTCTCTTAGGTATTTTATCTTTTAAAATTGATTTCATTGTATATCTAATATATTCGGGATGTATCGCCAAAGCAAAAGTTTGACTTGCAGCAAAATTTAAAGCAATAACATTTCCTTTTACATCAAATACTGGAGACCCACTAGATCCGCCTTTTGCATTTAAAGATAGCTTTATACAATGTTGAGGCATTTGTCCTGTTAAATCATATAAATTTGAAACATTTCCTGTATGCACAGAAAAACTTTTACCTTCATTATTTCCAATTATCATTATAGGTTGATTTGAAAAAGGGTTTTTTTTACTAAAACTTATTTCTTTTACTTCTTTTGGAATTTCTTTAGGATCAACTTTTAAAAATGCAAAATCTAACCATGGGTCATAATATATTAATTTTGCATCAGCTCTAGATCCATTTTGAAAAACTATATCATGCTTTCCAATTATTGCTCTTCCTGAGACATGAGCATTAGTTAATATTATTCCTTTAGTTTTACATAAAACAGATCCTGTTCCAGACCATTGAGGAATCTGATCTAGATTTGCTGATAGCGAAGATTTTACTTCTATTGTTACAACAGAGTTTTTAGCTCTTTCTATTATTTTATTACTAAAATTTTCATCGGCAATTGATAAAAAATTAAAACTTGAGAATAAATATATTTGAAATAATAATATTTTATTTTTGAGTTCTTTAATTGTTTTCATATTTATTTTAATTATAATTAGTACTAAATTTGTTTTAACTTATTTTAAATTATATTAATAACTTCCCATGCTTTATTCTTGTTATTAAAGATATACTTTTGCGTAGTTTGATCTTCATCAAAATTATAATCAACTTTTTGATTACCCTTACATATAAAAGATGTTTCAAAATCATATAAGTTTCCTTCTAAAGCAAAGGTTTTTATTTTTTTGATATTTCTGAAAACTTCTATAAAATGATTAAAACTATTAATTTTCTGATTATTTATATTTTCAATCTTTAAATATGTATTTTTTATAAGTAATCTTTGTTTAATACCAACATGAAAATTTCTAATTATTAAAGTTTTTAAGGGAACATTTAATAGATTTGAATATAATTCATCAGCTTCAAATAAAAGATTGTTTCCAAATTTAAAGATTTTGTTAATTTTATTTTTATATAAATCATATAATTTGATCTCTAATTTTACTTCTTTCCATTCAATATCCTTTTTATTACTTTTGGAATTAGTTTTTAATATACTACGCAAAACAATAATTTCAATTTTATTATTATGAGCATTATTCATAATCATATCAAAATCCACTAAACTAGGACCCACTCTTATTTTATTTACTGACCATATTATATCTCCATTTAATAATTTATTTTCTGCAGGAGATCCTTTGAGCGTAGAAACTACTTGAATTGCCTCCATCCTTGACTTTCCAAATCTTTTAGCATGGTCAACAAGTTTCTTTTTAGGAAATTTTCTCATTTTAAAAGCTTGAGCTAAGGAATACATTTTTGTAATAACTCCAATATGATTTCTAATAGGCTTTTTATTTTGTTTAATATATTTTAAAGCATATCTAATATATTCTGGATGCAAAGCAGGAGCATGTGTATCTCCACCCCATATTTTTAAACCTATGGCATTTCCAGCTTGATCAAATACTGGTGAAATATTATCACTTGCAGATGCATTCATGCTTAAATTTATTAATTGTTGAGGCATCAAATCTTTAGAAATTGTATTTAAATTTGAAATTATTCCTCTTTGTATAGAAGAAATATTTTTGTCATCGCTATCAACTATAAAAATCTTTTGATTCATTTTAGGATTTCTATTAACAAAATTTATTTGTTGAATTCCATTTGGAATTTCTTTTGGATTTACTTTTATAAAACTAAAATTTACCCAAGGATCTTCATAAATGAGCTTGCCTTTGATTTCTCTACCATTATTAAATCGAATTATATAATTAGAGATTATATTTTTGTAAAAAGATTTTTTAGTTACTATAATTCCATTTTCTTTATCAATTAATGATCCAATTAAATTTATTGAATTATTAAAATTTGGGTAACCAAGAGATATAGAAGATCTCATTTGAATTAAGACCATTGATTTCTGAGCCTCTTCAATGATTTCATTTTTTAAAGCTTTTGAAAATGCTTTATTAATTAAAAAAAAATTAATTAGAGCTATAAAAGCTAAGTTTAAGAGATTATTTTGATATTTATTTTTAAGCATATTAAAGACTTATACAATTATTTTTAAACAAATATAAATCTAATAATTTTGATTTTATCAAGCAAGAAATCTTTCAGCATCGAGGGCTGCCATACAACCTGAACCGGCAGCTGTTACTGCTTGTCTATAGACTTTATCTTGCACATCTCCACAAGCATAAACTCCTTTAATATTTGTTTTTGATGTTCCAGAAATTACTTTTAGATAACCTGCTTCATCCATATCTAGTTGATCTTTAAATATTGAAGTATTGGGAGAATGACCAATTGCTACAAAAAATCCTTTTATTGAAAGTTCACTTTTTTCATTTGTCTTATTATTTTTTATTCTTACGGCTTCGACTTCATCTTTACCTAAAATTTCATCTGTTTCTGTATTCCATAAGATTTCAATATTTTCTTTTTCAAGAATTCTCTTTTGCATAATTTTAGATGCTCTCAATTTATTACTTCTAACAAGCATATAAATTTTAGTACAAATTCTAGATAGAAACAAAGCTTCTTCAGCGGCAGTATCTCCTCCACCAACAATGGCAACATCTTGACCTTTATAAAAAAAGCCATCACATACAGCACAAGCTGAAACTCCTTTGCCATTTAGTCTTTCTTCTGAAGGGATACCTAGCCATTTTGCTGACGCTCCTGTTGAGATTATAATAGCTTCGGCTTCTAAATGTTTCTTTTTATCAACTTCTACTTTAAAAGGTTTTTTAGATAAATCTACTGACGTAACATATCCTGTTCTAACATCTGTACCAAATCGTTTAGCTTGATTTTTAAAATCTATCATCATTTGAGGCCCCTCTACACCATTAACATATCCTGGATAGTTTTCTACTTCTGTAGTAATTGTCAATTGGCCTCCAGGCTGATCTCCTTGATATAACACTGGATTTAATCCTGCTCTTGCAGCATAGATTGCAGCTGTATATCCTGCAGGGCCTGATCCTATTATTAAAAGTTTTATTTTTTCTTTGTTCATAGATATTTTTTTATAAAGATAATTATTTTTAGATATTTTTATAATTGCTATGATTAATAATCTTTATATTAATTTAATAACTAAGTTTTTAACCTTATTTTTAAATTTGATTTCTATTTAAAATCATCCTTCTTAGAGTCTCAGATATCTAATAAGAGAAATAAGGTTTTGATGCTAATTGCATAGTTTAACTTATGTCAATCGAATAAATTTATTATTTATCCATGTTTACTATTATATAAAATTGAACAAGATTAAATAAAAATGTATTTTTACTTAATTATTAATTTATAAATAAAGAAAAATTTAAAACATCTTAATATGAAATTAAAATATTCTGCTATTATTTTTGGAATCGTTTATCTTGTTTCTTGTAATATTAAAGATAAAAAAAATGCCAGAAAAGCATTTATAATTAAACATAAAGAAGAAAAAGAAGAATTAAAAGAATATTATTGTCATAAAGTTAAAATAATAAAAACAGTTCGGAAAGAATTTTGTTTAGAATATCTAAAAATAAAAGATACTAAAATCCTAGAATATTTATCCAATATACTAAGTCGTGCACCAAAAACTGTTATTAATGTATCAGTAAATCTACCTAAAAACATTACCGATAAAATTTGTGAATTTTATATTGATAAAAATGATATGTTAATTTCAATAGTTCCTAAAACTGATAAATTTTTATCTAATGATAGAGGTTTCCCAAAATCTTTCATTATTGGAAAAAAGAAACAAAAGAAAGATGATAAAAATAAATCTAAATGTAAAATAATTGAAGAAATAACATCCTTTAATCTCAAAAAAGTTAAGAATGATGAATTTGGAATATGGATAGGTACTTTACCTCCTTTTCTTATTAGTTTAGAAAAAAGAAGGAATAGGATTTTGCCTCTTAATCAAAACATAAATGATATAAAAGAATTTGATAATCATAAATCTTTAAACTTAGGAAATGTAATTTAATAACCTAAATGATTGGCTATGCAGAATTTTCAATGGTATAATTCCATTCAGGATGAAATTTGTCGCCATTAATGTTTATAGCATCCATATCCTTTTTCGTAACTTCTATCCCTTTTTCGTAAGTA
>JAAGZN010000472.1 GCA_024206165.1 Bacteroidota bacterium | reverse complement strand
GATGTATATAGATGGCACGTGAAGACTAGACCAAAACTGCATGGCTATTTCCAAAGTTATGGCGCAAACCAAAATGTGTCATTTCCCCCCTTATAACTGGAGCAAATTTATGTCAAAAAGTAGCAAAAACTTCAGACCCCATGTACAGGGGGTCAATCGAAGTAGTTGATCAAAACTAAAACCTGATTTGGATTCGGCATACACCATAGCATATTTTTCCACTTGTAGTTAATTGAAAGCTGGTATGTTGACCTGTAAGTCACACCCCTAATATAGGCCATATATGTTAATTGTTACTCAATGTTGGTAGATTTGGACCAATCAGCCCAAATCAGCCCAAATTGGCCCAAATTGGCCCAAATTGGCCCAAATTGATCCAAATTGGCCCAAATTGATCCAAATTGACCCAAATTGATCCAAATCAGCCCAAATCAGCCCAAATCAGCCCAAATTGGCCCAAATCAGCCCAAATTGGCCCAAATTGGCCCAAATCAGCCCAAATCAACCCAAATCAGACCAAATCAGACCAAATCAACCCAAATCAACCCAAGTCAGCCCAAATCAGCCCAAATCAGCCCAAATCAACCCAAATCAGCCTAAATCCACCCAAATCAGCCCAAATCAACCCAAATGAACCCAAATCAGCCTAAAGCCACCCAAATCCACCCAAACCAG
>JAAGZN010000471.1 GCA_024206165.1 Bacteroidota bacterium | reverse complement strand
TATAAAATATTATAGAAAAAATACAATCGGTATCTATCACTAATAAAATATGTTGATATAAAATGAGAAAACCTATTTTGATAATAAAAATTTGATGCTAAAATATTAAAAATTAAGAGTTTTCTATCAGGCACTATATAATTTGCAGTTATAAACTACTCAAACAAACTACCAGTAACAGATCTAATAGGAATATCTAGATGTTTATAAGCAGCCTTAGTAGCTTCTCTACCTCTAGGAGTCCTTTTAATATAACCCTCTTGAATAAGAAAAGGCTCATATACTTCTTCAATAGTCTCAGCCTCTTCACCACAAGCAGTAGCAATACTAGAAATTCCAACAGGTCCACCACCAAACTTACCAATTATAGTATTTAAAATTTTATTATCCATTTCATCAAGGCCACTTTCATCAACATTTAAAGCAGATAAAGCAAATTTTGAAATGTCATGAGTAATGATGCCATTGCCTTTAATTTGAGCAAAGTCTCTAGTTCTTCTGAGAAGGTTATTACAAATCCTAGGTGTACCTCTGCTTCTCCTAGAAATTTCTATTGCAGCTTTTTTATCAATTTCAATTTTAAGTAAACTACAAGATCTAATAACAATCTTCTCAAGTTGCTCAGAATCATAATAATTAAGTCTAGCATTAATACCAAATCTAGCTCTAAGCGGAGAAGTAAGAAGCCCAGCCCTAGTAGTAGCACCAACTAAAGTAAAAGGATTAAGTTTAATTTGAACACTCCTAGCATTAGGTCCAGAGTCAAGCATAATATCAATCTTATAATCCTCCATGGCAGTATATAGATATTCTTCAACAATAGGATTTAACCTATGAATCTCATCAATAAAAAGGATATCAGTAGAATTAAGATTGGTAAGCAAGCCAGCTAAATCACTAGGTTTATCTAACACAGGACCAGAAGTAGCTTTAATCTGAGCATTCATTTCTTGAGAAATAATATAAGCCAAGGTAGTCTTACCCAACCCCGGAGGGCCATGTAGTAAAATATGATCAAGAGGTTCTTGTCTGGATATAGCAGCAGAAACAAAAATATGAAGATTTTCTAAAGTCTGCTTTTGTCCAGTAAAGTCTTCAAAACTTTTAGGCCTCAATGCCCTTTCAATCTCTTTATCTTTAATATCTATATTTTCTTTATTGGTATCAAGATGGCTGTCTCTCATAATTATATTTTTTGATTTCATTAATGTTAGGTTTGCAGCTATTATATACTACTGCCATTTGAAGAATATCTGATAATCGGTCTTTTCTGTATGAAAATAACCGGTTTTAGATACATCTTGTTATACGTCGAGTATACCAAAGTTATTGAACTTTAATATTTCATTTATTTAAATTTATTCAAAATATTATACTTAAACAATTTAAATACTTGTTGTTATTGAGATTGATTTGATAGAATTGAAGATATTAGAATGAGTATATTTTAAAAAGTAAATATCTAGTTTTCTATTTAAAATAATTCATTTCGTAGAGAAGGCACCATATAATATAAAAAATGGCACCTAACATAGTGCCATCAAACTTATACTACTTCCATTTGAAGAATATTTGATAATCGGTCTTTTCTCTATGAAAATAACCGGTTTTAGATACATCTTGATATACGTCGAGTATAATATATCTCACAGATCGACTATATTTTTATTGTTCATTCATAGAAATAAGAAACTCCTCATTATCTTTAGTTCCCTTCATTTTTTCTAGTAAGAGATTAATAGCTTCAGCAGAATTCATATCAGACATAAATTTACGTAATATCCAAACTTTAGATAAAGTTTTCTCATCAATAAGAAGATCTTCGCGTCTAGTACCAGAATTAGGAACATCAATAGCAGGATAAATTCTTTTATTAGCAAGTTTTCGATCCAGTTGCAGTTCCATATTACCAGTACCTTTAAATTCTTCAAATATAACTTCATCCATTTTAGAACCAGTATCAATCATAGCAGTAGCAATGATGGTCAGAGAACCTCCATTTTCAACATTTCTAGCAGCTCCAAAAAATCTTTTAGGTTTATGTAAAGCATTAGCATCAACACCTCCAGATAAAATTTTACCAGAAGAAGGCAATACAGTATTGTAAGCTCTAGCCAATCTTGTTATAGAATCTAACATAATAACAACATCATGTCCACATTCCACCATTCTTTTAGCTTTTTCTAAAACAATAGAAGCAACCTTAACATGTCTATCAGCTTGTTTATCAAAAGTAGAAGCAATAACTTCAGCATTAACACTTCTAGCCATATCAGTAACCTCTTCAGGTCTTTCATCAATAAGTAAAATCATAAGATATACTTCGGGATGATTTTTAGCTATTGCATTAGCAATTTCTTTTAATAAGACGGTCTTACCAGCTTTAGGTTGAGCAACAATCATACCTCTTTGTCCTTTACCAATAGGAGCAAACATATCCAAAATTCTAGTTGAATATTGAGTTGATGAAGTAGTTAAATTAAGTTTTTCTTGAGGGAATAAAGGAGTAAGATGTTCAAAAGAAATTCTATCTCTCACTTCTTCAGTAGTTCTTCCATTAACAGATTCTACTTTAATTAGAGCAAAATATTTTTCCCCTTCCTTAGATGGTCTAATTTGTCCTTTAACAGTATCACCAGTTTGTAATCCTAACAACTTAATTTGCGAAGGCGATACATAAATATCGTCTGGACTAGCAAGATAATTATAATCTGAAGATCTTAAAAATCCATAACCATCTGCCATTATTTCTAAAACGCCTTCATTTTCAATCATGCCTTCTAGATCTGGTGTAGTAGTATTTGGTCTTTTTTGATAACCGCCATTATTTGATTTATATTTCTTTTGGTCATATTCCTCATTAACAATATTTGTTGAAGAAGATGATGAATTGTATTTTCGCTGAGAATCATTATCATATCTAGCATTTTCTCTTACATTTGCTGTAGAACTAACAGTTTCAGTTCTACTTGCTGGATTTATAGCTTGTTGATCTAATATTTTATAAACTAATTCTTGTTTATTAAGACCTTCTACTCCTTTTATTTTCATTGATTCTGCGACAGCCTTTAAATCATTACTGTCTAGAGAATTTAATTCCTCAATAGTACGCATATTATTTTAAAATGTGATTAAAAAATTATTTAATAGATATCGTAAAAATTATGGCTAATCTTAACAAACATTTTCATTTATAAATGAAAAGATAATTAATTTTAACCTTGAGGATCATTACTTTTTTATATAATTTAACGTATATCTACAACATATTTTAAAATATTATAAAGTAGAGAAATCCATTTGTACGATAATCAATCTTGATTTTTATTAGTATTCAATTTTTATATATTGATTTAACTTAAACGTTATAATCTTTAATGTTTTTAAGTATATTAATTAGCATTAAAATTAATTAACATAAATTTAAAAACAAACTTAATATCTAGATACTTTTAAAGTAAGAAATAATCATGATATTAAAAAACCGCGTATTAAAACTATTAAACCTAAAATTTGAGCTATAAAACTAAACAATTTAATTAAAAAGTAAATTGTTTAGTTTTATAGCTCAAAAAGCAATATATACTTGTGATTGCGATAAGTCTTTTTAATAGCAACGGCAAAGACATCCGGAACGATATTTACTCAAACCGTATGACAATGATAAAGTATTATCTGATTCATGTCAAGCATATTTTTAATTTTTTAATTATTTTATTACAAATATTAACTTTTTTTGCTTTATTTTTTGTTTTTAGCATGAAATATGTTAATTTCATATCTTAGTATAGTCTAAAGATGTAATTATCTATATAATCGGAATAATTATCTAGGTTAAGTATTTTTATGCTAATACAATATATAATAAGCACTTATATATATGATTATAGAATTGATGTTTGTTCTGAAGATATAGTAATATTACTTTTAAATTAGAAATGAAATAATAATAGATCTTAACTCATTATCGATTACTTAAATATATTTGATATTCTTATCTATATATTTTAAAAATTAAATAATTGGACCATTATACTCATTAAGTATTATGGTTTTTTTTTATAATTTGTTACATCTTGTTATAGATATTAAATAGTTGTTAATGTAGTTTATATATACTACTTCCATTTGAAGAATATCTGATAATCGGTTTTAGATACATCTTGATATGCGTCGAGTATAGAATATTTGTTTGCTATTTTACATAAAATGTTAGATATAAATGAAATAAAAAATAATTTTGATTCTTTTAAAAAAGGTTTAGATGAAAGGAAGGTTTCTAATTCAAATACTTTATTGAATTCGGTAATTAGTCTAGATAATTCTCGAAAAAAAAATAAAACAGAATTAGATAAAATTCTAAATGAAATAAATATACTTTCTAAAAAAGTAGGAAAACTATTTAAATTAAATAAAATATCCGAAGCAAATGCCCTTAAACCACAAATTGTTGAATTAAAAGAAAAATCAAAAAAGTTTTCTACTTCTTTAGATCAAGCAACAAAACAAATAGAACAAATTTTATTTGAGCTTCCAAATATTCCATATAAACTAGTGCCTTCAGAATCTGAAGGAAATGCAATAATATCAAAGTCACCGATGCCCAATTTTGAAAAAAATCTTCATCCGCATTGGGAATTGTTAAAAAAATATGACTTGATTGATTTCGAATTAGGAAATAAGATTACAGGAGCAGGATTTCCGGTATATAAAAACAAAATGGCAAAATTGCAACGATCTTTAGTTAGCTTTTTTTTAGATAATGCAATTAATGAAGGATATAAAGAAGTACAGATACCAATATTAGTTAATGAAAATTCAGTTTATGCAACAGGTCAATTACCTGATAAAGAAGGCTTGATGTATAAAATAGAAAATGAAAATCTTTACTTAATACCTACAGCAGAAGTGCCAATAACAAATATATTTAGAAATACTGTTTTAGATATTGATGATTTACCTATAAAATATGTAGGCTATTCTCCTAATTTTAGAAAAGAAGCAGGATCATGGGGATCAGATGTTAGAGGTTTGAATAGATTGCATCAATTTGAAAAAGTTGAAATAGTTCAAATAATTAAACCCGAAGATTCATATGATGCATTAGAAAATATGTGTCAATATATAGAAGGCCTCTTAGTAAAATTAGAATTGCCTTATAGAAAATTGAGATTAAGTGTAGATGATTTAGGGTTTGCATCAGCAATGACTTATGATTTAGAAGTATATTCTGCAGGTCAAGATAAATGGTTGGAAGTGAGCTCTATAAGTAATTTTGAAAGTTTTCAATCAACAAGATTAAAATTAAGATACCGGGATAAAAAAAATATTAAAAATAAGCCTCATACATTAAATGGAAGTGCAATTGCTTTTCCAAGAATTATTGCGGCCTTGATCGAAAATAATCAAGTTAAAAATGGTATTAAGATTCCGGAAGCTTTAGTTCCATATACTAAATTTGAAATTTTAAACTAGGTTTTAGTATTAATAATTAAGGCAAAGATTGATAATATATATTAGGTAATTTAGATAAGAACTGAAATTTATTTATTTCAAAGGTTTTTAATTTAAGAAAAAATTGCGCAATAAAAATTATAAAAAAACAGTTTGATTATATGTCAAAACAAAGCAGAAATAATTCAGCTATTTTGATATGATAATCTTCTAAAAATTCGTAAATATGTTGAATATAGTATTATTTGGGCCGCCTGGTGCAGGTAAAGGCACGCAAAGTAAAAAACTCAGAAGTGACTATGGATTAGTGCATATCTCAACAGGAGAACTATTTAGAAAACATATTATAGAAGGGACTTCAATAGGTATACAAGTTCAAGAATATATAGCTGAAGGAATGTTAGTTCCTGATGAAATAACTCTTCTTATGATTGAAGAACAAATTTTGGCCTATTATAAAGATTGTAAAGGATTTCTCTTTGATGGATTTCCTAGAACTGTAGCTCAAGCTCAAGCTCTTGATAGAAAACTAGAAGAATATAATTCATCATTGTCTTTAGTATTATCGTTAGATGTTCCAAGAGAGGAATTACATAGAAGAATAAAAAAGCGAGGTTTAGAAGAAAATAGGATAGATGATCAAGATGAATCGAGCGTATTAACAAGATTTGATTTGTATAATAGTGAAACTTTACCAGTAAAGACTTATTATGAAAATCAAGGTAAATTTATTAAAATTTCTGGTATAGATCATATTGATTTAGTTTTAGAAAAAATTAAAGAAATAGTTGATAGATTTATAATAGAAAATTCTCCAAGATAATTATATTAGCATTATTTAAAAGTTATCTTTTCAAAATATTATTAATCTATAAATTCAAATAATATAAATGGCTTCCGCAAATTTTATTGATCATATTAAAATTTTTATTAAATCTGGAAATGGAGGAGCAGGATCAGTACATTTTAGAAGAGAAAGATTTTTACCTAAAGGAGGACCTGATGGTGGTAATGGCGGAAATGGTGGAAATATAATTGTTCAAGGAAACAATAATTTACATACCTTATTACACTTAAAATATAAAAAACATATTAAAGCAAAAAATGGATCTCCAGGACAAGGATCTAATAAATATGGAGATAATGCTGATGATATTTATATTCAAGTGCCACTTGGTACTGTTATGAGAGATGCAGAAAATAATGAAGTGATATCAGAAATTGTAAAACATAATCAAAAATTTATTTTAGCTAAAGGAGGAAAAGGAGGATTAGGAAATACTAACTTTAAAACATCTACACGACAAGCTCCTAGATATGCTCAACCAGGATTGCCTGGAGAAGAAAAATGGGTTGTTTTTGAACTTAAATTATTAGCTGATATCGGATTAGTAGGATTGCCTAATGTTGGTAAGTCTTCATTATTATCAGTTCTATCTGCTGCCAAACCAAAAATTGCTAACTATCCATTTACAAGCTTAATTCCTAGCATAGGAGTAATAAAATATTATGATAACTCTTTCGTAATGTCTGATATTCCAGGCATCATAAAAGGAGCTTCAAAAGGTAAAGGGTTAGGTACTAAATTCCTTAGACATATTGAAAGAAATGCAGTACTATTATTTATTATTGATGCTGAAGTTGATAGTATTAAAGATACTTATAATGTTTTATTGAATGAACTAAAAAATTATAGTAGTGATTTGCTATATAAAGACAAACTATTGGCAATTTCTAAATCAGACCTTCTTGATCAAGAAATGATCGATGAGATAACAAATAACGATCTCCCTAAAGATATTGATTTCATTTTTATCTCTTCACATACAAAGAATGGATTAAATGAATTAAAAAATAAATTATGGAAATTAATAAACTAAAAGAAATTATAATGCTTTTCAAATTTATAAAATATGATAATTGATCGCTAGTCTTTGAAATCATATGGTTTCAGATACATTTCTTCTATAATTAACTCCAATTAATATATATTTTAATATTTGTGATATTGAGCAAAACGAAATATCTCTTTTTAGATTAAAAATTTTTGAAAAAATCACTTTATTCAGCACGACCTGAATTTTAAAGATATTTAATTACTGCAAAATTTGAGTTAATTATTATAAAAATTATTATCAAAAATATTTAATTTTGTTTGCTTAATATATTTTATTACATTTGTATCAATTTAATTGAATATTGTTATCGATTATTTATAAAATATAAAAATTGAACCTGTTCCCGATCGAACTCATCTTATTTAGAAGGTAATAACTAATTTTAGTTTATGCTATTATGGTCGGGAACTTTTTTAAGGTTTTATATATTTCTGCAAATACTATCCTTTTTTTAAAAACTTTATATTATTTTTTTGATCTATTTAAAAGTTTAACTTATCTATTATAATAAGAATTATTTATAGTCTCATATCCACTTTTACTTAAATAATTATTTATTTTTGTTAAAACAATACATAAACAACAACATAATAAAAGGGCTGCAACAATAACTATAGGAATTATATAACTTTCTGGATTGGAGTCTTTAGATTCTTTTGAACTCGATTCCGTCGTCGTATGGAGATTATAAGTAACCTCAGTTAAATAATTTGTATGATCAATATAAGAAGGATCCTTGGTTGGGGAAATAGTTGATTCATTTCCATCTGGTTTTATATAAGTTGAATTTATGTTTTTATATGTATTAGGGTCCATTGTAGGAGCAATAGTTGATTCATTACCAGATGTTGTTGTTTTAATATGTGTACTATTTATATATATGTATGTATTATTATGACCTATAATATTTTTAGCTTTTGTAGACTTGAAAGATGGGATTAAAGTAAAACTAGGACTTTTAGATGGGGGAGATGTAGTTTTTATTGTTGGGCTCAAAGAAGGATCATTTGAAGGGTTATTAGTCAGAATATTTGTGGGACTATCTGTAGGAATATCAGAAGGTTTATTAGAAGGAGAATTCGAAGGCTCATTAGAAGGAGAATTCGAAGGCTCATTTAAAGGAGAACTAGAAGGCTCTAATGTATGATTATAAATAGGTCCAAAAGAAGGAAATAATGTTGGCATTTTTGTAGGATTAGATGAAGGAATTTCAGTTGGTTCATTGGTAGGTTCTATTGTAGGATTGATAGTTGGTACTGTAGTAGGATTAAGAGTTGGCTCCATAGTGGGGTCAATAGTTGGATTTTGAGTTAAACATATTCCTTTTTCTAAATGATTTAATTTAATCTTATCAAAATTTATATTTGTAATATTTAAAATATCAAAACTTAAGTCTTCCTCAATTAAATCAGGACTGCTAACATTAAAATCTACTTGTGTTTTTTCTAAATCAAGATCGAAACAATTTTCATTAAAGTCACTATTTATCAATTTTGTCAAAACAAAAGTATCAATATCATAATCTTCTAAATATCCATTTCCAATTATTGCAATAGTTTGATCTTGAGCTTCAATTACTTTTTTTGCTGAATCATAAACTCCATCTATCAATTTAGATTTTATTAAAGTACTATTTGGTAAAATACTCATTAAAAATATATACTTTTTATTTGAATTAACTTCTCGACTTTCTCCTGAGATTGTAATAAGCCCATTTTTTTCTTTTAAAATAGAAAAAGGTCTATTATCATTTTTTGAACGATAAACATAATTCCAATCAACAGTCTTATTCTTTTTAAAAACTTTATTAACTATAATATCTGAATTATTAAAAGAATCGACAGAATAGCCAGCATTGATTATAAAATCCTTAAAATCTAACATCAGTAGACCTTCTTGTGTATTCTCTTGTTCCAAGCAAATATTTATATCATTAGTTCCATTTTCATCAAATGTAAGAATAAAGAGATTAGTATTTTTATTTCCATTATTATCAAGAGTAACCCTTCCTGTTTTTCCAATACCTTTATCAAGAGCTAATAAATGATTTGTAACATGAAAAACACTATTTTTATAATAATATTTTTTTGCAAATAATTTATTGAATGAAGAATCAATACTTAATAAAAAACTTTTTCTTGTATTTATGCTAGGAAAATCATTTGTAAATCCGCCAATATAATACTTGTCATCATTTATTATAAAATGATTACTATAAGTTGTATCATTTCTTTGAAATATTTTATGATTCTTAATACTACCATTATAATATGTATCAATTAATCCTATATCATAATTTAAATTATTTATGCTATAGTTATTTGTGTTTTGTAAAATAGATAGACTATCTTTTTCAAAAATAGAATCTATTATCGTAATACCTCTATTATCCCCAATACTTGATAAATAATTTGTATCTAGAGGGTTGCCTTCTAAATCAAAAATAGAAAATACTAAACTAGATAATGATTTTATATTAAAATAACCAGTAGCTGCCAATCTATTCCCTTTTAAAGTTATTATATCATTAAAAATACCTTTATTAAAAACTATACTATCATTTTTTAGAGAGTCATTAAATGCTAAATTTGAATTTATATAATATTTTTTGAAAAGTGTTGCATTTGGAGTTGGATACATTGTTGGTTCAAGTGTAGGAACTGTAGGATAGTTAGCAGGAATATTTGTGGGATTTAAAGTTGGTTCAAAAGTAGGATTTATAGTAGGATTATTGGTTGGGTTTTCACTAATAGGAGGGGATGAAGGCATTAAAGAAGGATTATCAGTACTAGGAGAATTCGAAGGAACAAAAGAAGGATTATCAGTACTAGGCGATTGTGACGGAGTTATAGAAGGATTGATAGAAGTTGTAATCGGACTAATTGTTGGAGTTTGTAATAAACTTCTCATACCAAAATTATTAAATACATCTATATCATATTCTGAAAAATCTATAGAAGATTCAATCCCATTATTATTAGAATCTGAATTTACTAATGTGGAATTTGATAAAATTTGATATGCAAAATAACTACCAAATAAATCTAATAAAATTTTATAAGTTGGCTTTTTAGGTCTAACAAAGTTTGACTTTGTTTTTATCTTCGATAAAGTATTACCGATTGCTTCGTAACCCTTAGCAAAAATATTTTTATTTGTTTTGATATGATTTTCATGTCCTATACTGCAATTAAATGATAAAGATAATATTATTAGATACAAAAAGTATATTTTTAAATATTTATATAAAGATTTCATGGTATAATAGATTATTAAAAAAAAAACAAAATATGAACAAATATAAATACAATATTGAAAGCGGCAAATAATTACAATTAAATATTTTTATTTTTTTGAGTATATTTACTTGTTTAATTAAATAGTGTTTGTAAGCAAACAAAACTATAGTTAAAAGTTACAATTTAAATTCATGTATATATCACAAAAGAAGTAGTCAGCTTATAAAAACACAAAATATACCAAAAACATACCTATCGAATAATAAGTCAATTCCT
>JAAGZN010000470.1 GCA_024206165.1 Bacteroidota bacterium | reverse complement strand
TATAAAATATTATAGAAAAAATACAATCGGTATCTATCACTAATAAAATATGTTGATATAAAATGAGAAAACCTATTTTGATAATAAAAATTTGATGCTAAAATATTAAAAATTAAGAGTTTTCTATCAGGCACTATATAGATTCATATCAGATTAATTTAATTTTTGATGCAATATAATAATTAAAGCTTAAATCAAGGATTTTTTATATCAATAAGGACTTTTGCAGCGGCTCCTAAGTTATACTTTTATTCCAACTCTCATCTTTGCACTTCGAGCTCTATTATTATTTTTAATTTCATCTTCAGTAGGTATAATTACTTTACTTTGTAACGGTTTAAAAGGTCTAATTATATTTCCAAATTGATCTTTATTAATAATTCCTTCAAAATTGCCTGTTTTAAAAAATCTTTTTACCAAACGATCTTCTAATGAATGATAACTTATTACTACAATTCTGCCATCCTTATTTAATATATCTTTGCTATCAATCAATAATTGTTTTAAACTTTCTAATTCTTTATTCACTTCAATTCTTAGCGCTTGAAATATTCTTGCATAAAATTTATTTTCTCTACCTTTAAAAGCATAATCTTTCAAAGACTCTTTTAAATCAAAAGTTGTATTTATTTTTCTAATCAGTCTATAACTTATTATTGCCTTTGCTAAATGATATGCATTTTTAAATTCTCCATAATCTTTAAAAATTCTTATAATATTTTCTTGATTATAATGATTTAAAATTTCTTTGGCTGTAAGTTCCTGATTTTGATCCATTCTCATATCAAGCTGATAATCAAATCTAGTTGAAAAGCCTCTTTTGCTTTCATCAATTTGATGAGATGATATTCCAAGATCTACTAATATTCCGTCAACAGAATTAATATTTTCTTTTAATAATTGTTTTTTAAGGTCTTTAAAATCTGATTTTATGAATTTAAAATTTATATTTTTTATTTTATCAGCTTGATTTTGCGCATCAATATCTTTATCAAAAGCTAATAATTGACCTTTTAGATCAAGATTTTTTAAAATTTCTTTAGAATGTCCTCCTCCTCCAAATGTCGCATCAACGTAAATCCTTTTTTTATTTGTTATTAATTTTTCAATCGATAAGTTTTGTAAAATAGGAATATGATAAGTATTATTATTGTTCATGATTGTATAAAAATTGCCTTTATTAGTATTTAAAGAAAATATACTAATTTAATGAACTTTAATTAAGATTAAAAAAAGATTTAAGCTTCAAAAGCATCAACTATAAGAAATAAACTAGGAATTAAAATACTTATAAATAATAAAATTAAAGAACATAGTAATGGACATGTATATAAACAGATAGCTGAACATGAAAATATAGTTGATAGAAGTACTTTTGCACATCTATACTCATTCCATATCAAGATGATTAGTAATTATTTGAAAATTACTATTTATTCTGCTATATAATTTTTCAGTTATTATTGGTATAGTACTAGAAAAGAAATTGTCTATTGCCGACCGAAATTCTTTTGCTGTTTTA
>JAAGZN010000469.1 GCA_024206165.1 Bacteroidota bacterium | reverse complement strand
TATAAAATATTATAGAAAAAATACAATCGGTATCTATCACTAATAAAATATGTTGATATAAAATGAGAAAACCTATTTTGATAATAAAAATTTGATGCTAAAATATTAAAAATTAAGAGTTTTCTATCAGGCACTATATAGGTATGTTTTCCATTTTTTTTATAAAGTGATTGGAATATTTACAAATCCAAAATACAATAGTCAAGAAAATATTAATCGCATAAATAATAGGTTGAATAAAATAAAAGAGATATTAAAAAAATAAATTGTATTAACATAATTCATAGTTGGTTCTATTGAAACTATTTAAATTAAGAGTTAATTTCTTAGATACTTAAATCCATAATTTAATATATATTTAAGTATTTTTAACTTTAGTTAATAATTATTTTTGTTGAAATGCCTTCTTGTGCTTTTTGTTAGGCTATTGAAGGTTATTTCTTTTTTGATATTGTTTCGATGTCTTTTTTTGTTAGGCCTGTTGTTTTTTTGACTAAATCTAAAGAAATACCATGTTTTAACATATTTTTAGCTACAGTGACTTTTTCTTTTTGTATTCCTTTTTGTATTCCTTTTTTTTCGCCTCTATTTTCAATTCTTTGTGCTAAATTCATGACTATTTCATCATTTTGTGTTGCTTCCTTTAACAAATTTAATAATTTTTCTTCATTTTTACCACTATCTAATAAAAAAATATAGCTTATTGCTCTATCTAAATATGGTATTTGAGGGATGATAAGTTTTAATTGGTCCATATTGTTTTCAAAGAGTTTTATGAAATCTCTCATTATTCCATATTTTAATAGTAATTCTACAAATGCAGCTTTTTCATCTTTTGTTATTTCTTCTTCTTTATTGGATTGTAAATCTATTACATGGATTTTCCTAAACATTAGATCTTTTGCTAATTCTGGCTTTTCAAATATTTCTAACATGTTATGAGGTCCTGTATATGCTTTTTTTCCTGCATATATTAGGATATTTAATATTATTGGGGCTTTTGTTGTGTTCTTTTCTTTCATGTGTTGACGAATTAGGGAAGTGTTATATTCTAGCAAGCGAATTCCCATATGTCTATCATTTGTACTTTGATGTTCTAAGATTGTATATATGTAGGCATTTGAGCCATCTATCTTTGTTTTGAATATTAGATCTGAGTGTTTATCTGTGTATTCTTCTGTT
>JAAGZN010000468.1 GCA_024206165.1 Bacteroidota bacterium | reverse complement strand
TATAAAATATTATAGAAAAAATACAATCGGTATCTATCACTAATAAAATATGTTGATATAAAATGAGAAAACCTATTTTGATAATAAAAATTTGATGCTAAAATATTAAAAATTAAGAGTTTTCTATCAGGCACTATTTAAGTGTATCAAAAGGATATAAATTGCTAGAATTAATTGAACCTTTAAAAATATAATTCCATTTCAATAAAATAAACACAAAATAATCATATTACTATTTGTTTTAAATATATAATATTTTTTATTGATTAACATTTTTTATATAATATAAGATATACTTTTCATCTTTCATTTAAAATATCTTTATATGATCTATAAAAAACTTTTTCAATATATTTTTATATTAATACTTCTATTTCAATGCTATAAAAACAAAAATCCTAATAATAAGGTAATTTTAAAAAACAATAAAGCTGGAAATAAAAATAGAAAATCACAAAATTCAAAATCAGTTTTATCTTTGAAAGCTAAACAAAGAAAAATAAAGGAAATAAAGGAACAAAAACTAAAAGATGTAGAAACTTATAAAAATAAAATAAAGGAAATAAATGAAATTATTAATGATCTAGAAACAATAAATAAAATAATCTTGTATTTAGAACTAGAAAAGTTTTATCCAAGAAAAAGTAAAATTTATGCTTTAACCGAATTATTAAAAAGAGATTACAGATTTCAAAAATGTTTCTCAAAAGATATAAAGGTGCTTTATATTTTTAAAAGAAGTTCTTTAATTTATGGAGACAAATTTAATAATGAAATAAAATCAAAACTTCAACCACTAATAGGCGATAAACATGAAATAAATCAAAATTATCAACTCATTAAAAATATTGATAAAGATCTTTTTAAATATGATGAAAAAGGACAAATTTCCAAAAGTTTTGAAGATTATAATATTTTTAGATTCAAAGAAAATTATATCTATAACAAATCAAAAAAAATTTTTGAAGTTTTACTTAAAGTTTTAAATCCAAAAATAAAGTGTTAATTATAACAAAATCTTTATTTAAATTTATTTTGACTTTTTAATATTAGTATTATCAACTGATAAATTATCTTATTAGCAACACTAATATCCCACTCAATATGTTCACCAGTAGCTACTTCACATAAATCAAAACCTATTATTGTCTTTTTAGCTTTAACAATTTCTTCAAATAAATAAAAAACTTCATCATATTCCAAGCCCCCAGGAACAGGAAAAGCAGTACCTGGACATAATTTAGCATCTAACCCATCTATATCAAAAGATATGTATATGGTATCAGGCAATTTTTTTACAATTTTTTTACAAATATCCTTCCAAATAACACCTTCTAATTTTTGTTTTTTTAAATCTTGATCAAAAAATGAGACAATTCGATCTTTAGAATTTTTTATTTTATCATATTCTTCAGCAGTATAATCTCTTAAGCCCACTTGAACTATTTTGTTAATTTGAGGAATTTTTAAAACATTATTCATCACAGAGCGATGTGAGTATTCAAATCCATGATGAGCATCAATAAGATCAGCTTGAGCATCGATTTGCAAAATCCCAAATTCTTTATATTTTGAGGTTAAAGCTTCAATCAAACCTAGACAACTACTATGATCCCCTCCTATTATACCAACTAACTTACCTTTCTTCAAATATGATAAAGCTCCATTTTTTATATATTCTTTTAAATCTTTACAATATTGGTTAATTTGAGCTATGGTCTTGCTATTTGCTGAATATACTCTTTTATTTGTTGCTGACTCTAAACTATTAATATAGCCTGTAACTATACCTTGTAATTGATCACTAAGCATAGCCCATTCTTTTGGAATTGGTGACATAGCTATTTTTATATCTTGATATTCTTTAGGGTAATCTTTGTCAAAGGTATTAAAATTATAAGAGCTTTTTAATATATGCTCGGGAGTGCTTACTGTTCCTGAAGGAGGCGAAACTGTAGCTTCCCAAGGTACTGGCATCAAAATTACTGAGGCATCTTCTTCATTTGTATTTATACCATATATTTTTCCTCTTATCATTTTTTTCTGTTCCATTTTTTTTCTATTTAATACTAAATTAAGACTAGTTTAAAAAAATTATAAAAAATTAACAAAAAGTTTAATATTTATCTTGTCAATTAATTTAAATTTATATATAATTCATCTCTTACTCATATTTATCATTAAAAATATCAAAGCATTTTTAAAAACTTTTTTGAATAATTATATAAATTAACTTAATATTGAATTCTTAAAATACATCAAATAAAATATTTTATTTTCATTTATATAACTCTTTAAAACTATATATCTATTTTATAATCCTAAACTTATAAAAGAAGTATTATATAGGATCATAACCATGCTTGCCAAACGGGTGACATTTTGATATTCTTTTCAAAGTCAATTTAAGTCCTTTAATAATTCCATATTTTAAAATAGCAATTTTGGCATATTCTGAACAACTGGGATAAAACCTACAACAATTTCCCAACATTGGAGATATGCAGTATTGATAAAATTTAATCAAAAAAATTATGGAATATTTAATTAAAAGCATATTCTTTATTATTTATTGAGTAAATATAAGGATGAAATTTTTCTGCATATACCTTTTCATTAAACTTTCCATTTTTTAATGTCAAAATTTCAATTTCTTGATTATCTCTAAATTTATTATAGCTAACTTTTTCAAAAATTTTAGTTTCAGCTACTTCTTTATTATTCCATTCTTTTTGAAAATAAATTCCATATTTTTCTAAAGCATTTCCAAAATAATTCATTATTTCATATCCAATACAAGAATATAAGTCTGGTAATTCTTGATATTTTTTATAATATTTCAAACGAAACTTATGAATTTTATTTTTGTTATAGTTTATAAATTCAGGAGCTATAAGAAGTATTTTATATTTTTGTATTTTACCAAAATCAACCGATTTATATTCTAACCACTTTTGATGTCCTATAATTACTGGTTTTATTTTTCTCATTTCTATAATTGCTAAAATACTTCCAATAATAAGTTTATTATTAGTAGCTACATATAAATGTGTTATATTATCAAAAATAGCTTTTTGTTTTTCTTCTTCTTCAATTTGTTTTTCTGTTTTTTTGTGATCTTTATTATTTCTAAATTTTCTTAAAAATAATTGAGCTTGTATATCATCTAATTCCATCATCAAATCAATAGTATTATTTTGATCTTTCTCAATATATTTTTTGAATAAAAGTGCCTTTTTTAAATCTTTTTTATTCGAACTATGTATGATTCCTATTTTTTTTTCTTTCATTTTATCTTCATAAATATATTCTATAGCTTTATAGGCTTGCGTTTCTGAACTAGGCTTAAATAAAAAGACAAAAGGGTTATTTTTAGCTAAATCGCTATTATATGATAAAGGATTAACCATATTAATTCTTTTTTCTTTAGCAAAATCAGCAACTATATTTACAGTATTTGGATAAAGAGGGCCAATAATTAAATTCATAGTCTCAAGTTCCTTTTGTTGCAATAATTTATTTACTATTTCTGTGTTCTTTTTAGTATCATAACAATATAAATTAATTTTTAAGCCTTGATTTCTGAGATTTTCTAGAGCTAAATTTATCCCTTTATATAAATTTAGAACAAAGGTATTTCCTTTCTTTAAAATTGAATCACAAAAAAAAGGCAACATAACTGCTATATTATATGATTTCTTCTTTATCGATTTTAGGTTATAAAATAAATCATACTTTGCAATATTTAAATTAAACTTCTTAATTATATTTTGACTCCAAGGATTTTCTAAATTTATAAATGGATCTAAAGCGATTCTCTTAGCTAAAATATCTTTTGTTAATTCATCTTTAGGATATTTCTCTAAAATCTTTTGTAGTGGCAAAGGGGTATCTGCATTTATTAAATAATATTTTTTTAACTTAATTAGTTCTTCTAAAAATATTCTCTTATTTTTTTTTATACTTCTTTTAAAAACTAAATTGCCTTTTTTAAAATATACTTTTTTTTGATTTATTTCCTTAATTTCATTTATTATTTTGATAGCTGAGAGATACTTTTTATTTTCAAAATTTATTTTTGCTAACCAAAATATTACTTCATTTATTTGCTCCCAATCGCTATATCTATCTTTTAAATATTCAAAAAAATATCTTGAATCATTTAATTCTCCTAAATTATAATTTATTAAAGCACAATAAAATAAAGCATAAGGGGCATAAATATTATCTTTTCTTATTGGATCTATTAATTGTTCAAAAATTTCCTTAGCATCATAATATTTTTTTTCATTATATAATGATTTCCCTTTTTTGAATAGTTCATAACTATTGCAAATCAAGGTATTACTTTCATTGTCATTATTTAAATTTACATTTTCATCTGAGTATTCTAATCCTTTTAAGTTTTCAGATATAATTTTATCATATTCATCTTTTATATCATTTTTTGTAAAATCATCTTTATTGATAAATATATTCTTATTAATTTCTTCAGAATAAATATCATTTATACAAAATAAAAATAATATAAAAATTAACTTCTTCATATATTTGATTAAAACATTTAAATGATAATTCTATTTCTATTAACAGAAATATTTTAATTAATGAGTTTTTAAAATTATAATCATTTAATAAATTTCCTTAAAATAAAACAAAAATTTAAAAAATAATATTTCTAATATAATTAAAATTTATTATTTAATTTCTATACATTCTGATATAATACAATAATGTAATTATAATATTTTTTTAAAACCCATTGATATGAACTATATTTATATTCAATTTTATAATAATAAAATAATTTATGAATAATATACTAAAAGAATATAAATATAATATATTGATACTGATACTATCATTAACATTTTTTTTTATTAATAACTTCTCAATTAGAGCTGAAGAAATTTGTAAGCCACCTATCTTTGAACAAAAGGAACAAAAAGAACAAAATAATGATGATGATGAAAATTGGAAAAAATTTGATGGATATCTTATTGGTAATATTATAATTAATAGTAAAAAACAATTTAATACAAATAAAGAAAAAAATAAACTCTATAGAAATATATATAACACTCTAGAATATTTAACTCCTAATCTTAATTCAGATATAATTTTAAATAAAATTCCATTTAAAGAAAAAGATAGATTAGATATTCAAAAATTAAAATATTGTAAAAAAGAATTAGAAAGTATTTCTTATATAGATGATATTAAAATTGAATTAGAAGAAAACCCTGTTGATATTACATATATAGATATCAAAATAAGTTTCAAAAATAAATTTCCAATTATGGTCGACCCAATTGCAATGTATATATGCAATTCAAACTTTTTGGGAACAGGTCATCAATTATCATTACGAGCAGTTCCAGGAAATGGAATTCTTTTAGATGGATATGAAATAAAGTATCTAGTACCAGATATAAAAAATAAAGATATTAACTTCTTACTTATAAATAATAAATTTACTAATTCTAATTTGATTAAATTAAAATTAGATAGAAATTTTACTAGACCTGTAAGATTTGGAGGTAATATTTCAAATGCTACAGGATATAGTAATATAAACACAATAGGTCAATCTGAAGAAGAGTATAGCTATAAATTTAATCATTTTGATTTATGGTGTGGTAAAACAATAGATATATGGACTGAAAATTATAATGAATTTTATAAAAGACTTATTATTACTTCTGGATTAAATAGTTATAGATATTTAGATAAACCTGAAAATTTAAAAATTAACAATATACCAATATTATATGATCAAAGATCTATTGGTTTTGGAATCTATTATATGAATAAAAAAGTAATTAAAATTAAAGATTCTTACGGTAAAAATAATAATGATAAAATACATGAAGGTATAAAAATATATCTTTATGGTGGTTTTATTTCTAGCTCCCAGCTTTATTTTGCTTTAGATTTTGCTAAAGCAAAATTGTTTGAAACATTAGGATACTT
This sequence comes from Bacteroidota bacterium, assembly GCA_024206165.1. GTDB lineage: Bacteria > Bacteroidota > Bacteroidia > Cytophagales > Amoebophilaceae > JAAGZN01. Next base: position 10,974 of record JAAGZN010000468.1, on the reverse strand, counting down.
TTATATAAATTCAAAATTTTTAAAATTAACAAATGGTTATTTTGATAATACTAATGATAAAAAAGAAATCATAGATTCTTCGTTTTCTGTTGAAACAAATTTTGGATATATTTCACCAAAGAAAAAGATTGGAACCGATATGAGACAAATAATAACATTAAATTATTTAGGTATTTTTAGCAAAAATATAACTAATTTTACTTCAATAGATGGTTATCACTATATGGAATATTATCCAAATACTTATTCCACTTTAAAGCAAAGAGTTCAAGCTTGTGCTGAAACAATAGTATATTTACCCTTCAAAGTTTTTTGGATAAATATAGATCCTTTCTTTTTTATTGAAACTTTATACACAGAATCTATAAATAATAAAGAAGTTAAAGAATATGAAAATATAATTAAAAATGATTTTTGTTTTGGAGGAGGAATGCTTTTATCATTTTTTGGTTTCAATTTAAAATTAGGCTTGGGTTATTCACCTACTATTTTAGAAGAAAAATTACGATTAAATATCATATTAGGCAGATCTTTTGAATTAGATAGAGCAAATATAAATGTTACTTCTCCTAATTATAGACCTCCTAGTTAATATATTTTATAGATAAAGCTTAATTAGAATTACTAAAATTTTTATAGAATTCAATAATTGTATTTAACCCTATAAAAAAATTATCAATACCAAAATTTTCATTTGGAGAATGTATATTATCTGAAGGCAACCCAAATCCCAGCATAACAATAGGTATTTTAAATTTTTCTTGAAATTTAGATAAAATAGGTATACTCCCTCCTCCTCGAGTTAAAATAGGTTCCTTTTTAAAGACCTTTTGGATAGCTTTTTGGGCAGCAACAAAAGCTTTAGAATTAGTATCAATAAGCATTCCATTGCTTATACCATCATGTATTTTAATTTTAACATCAACACTTTTGGGAGCTATATTAAGTAAATATTTTTTGCAATCCTCAGCAATTTTTTTTGCATTCTGATTAGCTACAAGTCTCAATGATAATTTCCCAAAAGCTTTTGTAGGCAAAACTGTTTTAAAACCTTCTTTTTCAGTATATCCCCCCCATATTCCATTTATTTCTATTGATGGTCTGATACCTGTTCTTTCTATTGTATTATAACCTTTTTCTCCATATAGCTCCTTAACTTCTATTTCTTTTTTATAATTAACAATATTAAAAGGTATTTTTTTAATATTGTCTTTTTCTTTATCTTTCAATATTATTACATCATCATAAAAATGAGGTATTTTTATATGGTTATTTTCATCTTTTAAAGATGAAAACATTTTACATAATATTTCAATAGGATTAGCAACAGCACCTCCATATACTCCAGAATGCAAATCCCTATTAGGACCTATTATCTCTATATCCATTGCTGCTATCCCTCTCAAACTGATAGGAATAGATGGATTTTTTAAACTTATCATTTCTGTATCAGAAACAAGAACAACATCTGCATTTAAAAGTTTTAAATTATTTTTTTTAGAAAGAAAATTTGATAAACTATCTGATCCCATTTCTTCTTCTCCTTCTATAATAAATTTAACATTGAATTTAATATTATTTGTTTTTATTAAAGTTTCTATTGCTTTAATATGCATAAAAACTTGACCTTTATCATCTGCAGCTCCTCTTGCATAAATCTTATTATTTTTTATATAAGGTTCAAAAGGTGGCTTAAACCATAAATTTAAAGGCTCAGGTGGTTGAACATCATAATGTCCATAAACCAATATTGTAGGTAATTTTTTACTTATAATTTTTTCTGCATAAACAATAGGATGCTTTTTGGTACTTAAAATTTCTACCTTATCCATACCAATAGATTTAAATTCCTGTTTCAAAAATAATGCAGCATTACGTATTTCTTTTTTAAATTCGGATTGAGCACTTATTGATTTTATTTTCAAAAATTTAAATAAATCTTTTAGAAAATGATCTTTATTGTTTTTTATATAATTATCAATTTTCATTCTAAGTTATTGAGTATTAATATTTTATACCTATTTTATCTCCAGGTAATTTTTGAATTAGATTCTTCATTTCTAGTTTCATGATTTTAGATGATAAATTGCTTAACTTAGAATTTATCTCAAAACCTAATTTTTCCAGAGTTATACCTTTATGATCTATTATTTTTAAATAATTCATAATTTTTTCTTCAAAGTAATCTAATTTGATATTATTTTGTTTTAAAATATTTTCTTTTTTTTCAGTTTGCCAGTTCATTATATATTTTATATCATCTAAACTTGTCAAAATATTTGCTTTATGCGAGCGAATTAAATTATTGCATCCTTGAGATTTTGATCTTCCAACATCTCCAGGTAATGCAAATACTTCTCTGTTGAATTCATTAGCAAATTCTGCTGTAATTAAAGCACCACTTTTTTTTCCAGCCTCTATAATTATTGTTAAATCTGACATACCAGCAATTATTCTATTTCTTGCAGGAAAATAATATTTTTCTTGGGATTCAATAGGGCTATATTCACTAATTAATGCTCCCTTTTCAATAATTTTCTTTGATAAATTAGTATGCTTCAAAGGATAAATCTCATTTATAGGGCAAGGCAATACAGCTATATTCTCTATTTCATTTCTGATAGATTCTCTATGAACTTGATAATCAATACCAGAAGCTAAGCCACTTACAATATAAAGTTTTTCTTCTTTCAATTCTCCTATTAATTTTGTTAAGAAATTCTTACCATAGATGGTAGGTTTTCTTGTTCCAACTATACTTATTATTTTAGTAGAATTAAAAGATATATTTCCTTTATAATATAAAATTGGGGGTGGGTTATAAATATTTCGCAATTTCTCAGGGTATTCTTTATCATAAAAAGTTATTATTTTGATTTCATGTTCATTACAATATTTGATTAAATATTCTGCATTTAACAAATATTTAAATTCAAAAATTTCTTTTACGATAGAGTAATTAACATGAGGAAATCCTATTAATTCATTAATATTAGAATTAAAAATATTTTCTGCAAATTGAAATTTATTAATCAATTTTCTAAACAATACTCCTCCAATGCCTTTAATCATACTTAGGGCAATTTGATACTTCTTATCTTTTATTTGTCTATTTTTAATTAATTTTATATCATTTTGCTGCTGATATTTTAATGATTTATAATTGAGTAAATTCATTATATTTGTTTTTTATTTTCCCCTTCAAGTTATTAATTTTGTTTTTATTAAAAAAGTTAATATCCAATTTTAATTTTATCAATTTAATTAATTTAATTTTTATGAATTTATCGAACAAAAAACTCTTTTTAATCGATGCTATGGCTTTAATTTATAGGTCTCATTTTGCATTTATTAGGAATCCAAGAATTAATAGTAAAGGAATTAACACAAGTGCTTCATTTGGTTTTATCAATTCTATTATAGAAATTATCCAAAAAGAAAGACCATCTCATATTATTGTAGCTTTTGATACACCAAAACCTACATTTAGACATTTAGAATTCAAAGAATATAAAGCTAAAAGAGATGCCCAACCAGAAGATATTACAATTGCAATACCACAGATCAAAAATATAATCAAAGCTTTTAATATTCCTATCATTGAAAAAGATGGATTTGAAGCAGATGATATAATAGGTACAATTGCATATAAAATTAAAAATTCAGGATATGAAGTTTATATGATGACTCCTGATAAAGATTTTGGACAATTAGTTGCAAAAAATGTCTACATTTATAAGCCAGGCTACCTCCAAAAACAAACTGAAATACTCAAAGAAGAAGATATTTTAAATAAATGGGGAATAAAAAATGTGAAACAAATAACTGATATTATAGGATTATGGGGAGACAGTTCTGATAATATTCCCGGAGTACCTGGAATAGGAGAAAAAACTTCTAAAAGATTGATACAACAATATGATTCTATAGAAAATTTATTAAAAAATACAGATAAATTAAAAGGAAAAATTAAAGAAAATTTAATTCAATATTCAAAACAAGCTCAAGATTCTAAGAAATTGGGCACTATTGATACCAATGTACCAATCAAATTAGAATTAGACAAATCTGAATATACTCAACCAAACACAAAACAATTATTAGAAATTTTAAAAGAATTAGAATTTAAAACTATCATTAAAAGACTGTTTGGCTCAACAGTAGAACAACAACAAAAACTTGAATTTGATAAAAATTCATCAAAAATTGCAGATGAAATAATAAAAGAAAATCAAAATCAAAATTTTAAAATAAATAATTTACATAACACTAAACATAAATATATTTTAATAAATGATTTAGAAGGATTTTTAAGCTTATATTCTAAACTATTAAAACAAAAAGAAATTTCATTCAAAGTATTAGGCAATAATCCAAATCCACATTTTTCTGATCTTCTAGGTATATCTTTTTCATTTAATCCTAAAAATGGTTTTTATATACATTTTAATAAAAACTTAATTATAGATGATACTATAAAAAAATTAACAGAAATATTTAATAATGAAAAGATCTTAAAAATAAGTGAAAATTTAAAATATGATCTAATAATCTTAAAAAAACATGGAATAAATATCTCTAAAAATTTATTTGATAATTTGATAGCACATTATTTAATTGAACCAGATTTGAATCATGATATAAATACAATGTCAAATATGTATCTCAAATATGAAACACAAGAAATAATAAACTATATAAAAGGCAATGATCTATTAAATAAAAACACATTAGAAAATATTAAAGAAAATAAATGTGAATTTTCAGATATATCTTTACAAATTAAACATAAATTACAATCAAAACTTAAAATAGAAAAAGTAGAAGATTTATTCTGTAATATAGAAATGCCTTTAGTTAGTGTCTTGGCTGAAATGGAATTAAATGGTGTGAATATTGACACAGAAAATTTAAATGAATTATCACATGAAATAAATAGCGATATAAAACAACTTGAACAAAAAATTTATGAAATGGCAGGAGAAACTTTCAATATAAATTCCCCCAAACAGTTAGGATATATACTATTTGAAAAACTTAAACTTTCTGAAAATCCTATTAAAACAAAAGGAGGTCAATTTGCAACAGGAGAAAATATTTTAAATGATCTTATTTCTATTCATCCTATCGCTAAGTTGTTAATACAATATAAAACTCTTTCTAAATTAAAATCTACTTATGTAGATGCTTTACCTTTATTAGTTAGTAAAGATGATGGCAAGATACACACAACTTATAACCAAGCTATTGTTGCAACAGGAAGATTAAGTTCTACAGATCCTAATCTTCAAAATATTCCTATTAGAAATAAAAGAGGCAAACAAATAAGAAGAGCATTTATTCCATCTAATCCTAATTTTAAAATAATGGCTGCTGATTATTCTCAAATAGAACTTAGAATAATGGCTGCATTTTCTAATGATCAACATATGATTAATGCTTTTAAGGAAGGTAAAGATATTCATCTAATGACAGCTAGTAAAATATTTAATGTTTCTGAAAAAGATGTTACTTCTGATATGAGAGCAAAAGCTAAATCTGTAAATTTTGGAATTATTTATGGTATCTCTGCATTTGGATTATCTAAAATTTTAAATATTAGAAGAAAAGAGGCCCATGAAATAATTCAAGCTTACTTTAAAGAATTTCCAGATATTAAAACTTATATGGATAAAATTATTATTAAAGCTCATGAAGATGGATATGTGAAAACTTTATTAGGTAGAAAAAGAATTTTGAATGGTATTAATTCTAGAAATAGCAATGTAAGAAAATATGCTGAAAGAAATGCTATAAATTCTCCTTTACAAGGAACTCAAGCTGAAATGATTAAATTAGCAATGGTTAATATTCATGATTGGATGATTAAAGAAAAATTGAAGTCTAAAATGATAATGCAAGTTCATGATGAATTAGTTTTTGAAGTACACAATCAAGAAATTGATATTATGAAAAAAAATATTACAAAACTTATGGAAAATACTTTAAAAATTAAGGTGCCAATTAAAGTTAATATTAGTATTGGAGAAAATTGGTTAGATATATACTCAAATGAATAATAATAACGAAACTGATATTTTAGAAAAAAGAAAATCAGAACATTTAAAGTTAGCTTTAGAATCTCAAACAAAAGCTGATAACTTGGATAGAAGATTTTATTATGAACCATTATTGTCAAATAACAATTTAAACTATGAATTCGATGAATTGAATTGGTTTGGCAAAAAAATAAAAACTCCTATCTGGGTTTCTAGTATGACTGGCGGAACACTACCAGCAAAAAAAATCAATTATAATATAGCTAAAGCATGCAATGAATTTGGAATGGGTATGGGCCTTGGATCATGTAGAATCTTATTAGAAAATAAAAAATTACTTGATCATTTTATGGTTAGAAATATTATTGGAAACAAATATCCTCTTTTTGCTAATCTTGGTATCGCTCAAATAGAAAAAATGTTATATAATGACCAAATACATCTAATTCATGATCTTATTTCTGATTTAGATGCTGATGGATTGATTATTCATATAAATTTATTACAAGAATTTTTACAAAATGAAGGCGATCAAATAAATTATCCTCCTATAAAAACTTTAAAACATTTTCTAAAAGAGGTTAACTATCCAATTATAATTAAAGAAGTTGGACAAGGTATGGGACCCAAAAGCATAAAAGCAGTATTATCATTACCTATTGAAGCTTTTGAATTTGCAGCTTTTGGAGGCACAAATTTTTCTAAATTAGAAATTAATAGAAATGACAAACAAAAAACATATCCTAAATATAATCCATTATCACTTATTGGTCATGATATTAATGATATGATTCAATATATAAATGCTTTTGATAGAGATATTAAATGTAATAAATTTATAATTTCTGGTGGAATACAAAATTTTTTAGATGGTTATTACGCAATGGAAAAACTTAAATTCCCTTCTATTTATGGACAAGCTTCTAAAATTTTAAAATATGCTAAAAAAGACTATAAAACTTTATATGAATATTTAACTATCCAAATTAATGGCTTAAAAATAGCATCTAAAATATTAGAAATAAAATAACCTATCAAGGTATACATAATACAAATATTTTATATCCATAGTGCTATATTAAGCATTCTTCAATATTATTTTAATACTTCATCACAAATACTATCAATTATTATTTTGGTTATCTATAATTTTCAATAAAATTGACCATGTAAATTTAATATTGAAATTATGAAATACTTAAAAAAACCATTAATATCATTTTTGTTACTCATTTCATTTAATTGCTCTAGTAATAAAAAAAATTATATGCAACAAGCAAATCTTACAACAAATGATGAAAATGAAAATAAGAACAACCTTCTTAATCCTATATCTCCCCCTTTACTTAATACTTGCCAATCAAATGCAACTATTGTTATCAATAATGATAATGATAATGATAGTGATAGTGATAATAATGATATTATATTATCAGGCTACAATAAACATTATTCAGGGAATGAAAATATAAGTCAATCTTTATCTGTTGATATTGATAATATGGCAAATAGCTTAAAAGATATAAATGTAAGCTCAACTTATAATCTCGATATAATTAATGATACGACACCAATACATTTAAAGAAGAATACAAGTATGAATACACTTACTGGAAATAATAATGAAAATTTAAATAGAACCTCCTCAATCTATAATCATGTATCTAACCCCGATAACCTTTTATTTGATGCAATAAGAGATAATGAAAATTTAGACATTATAAAATTTATTTGTAAAAAATTTCCTAATTCCTATAAAAAACAAGATTTTGATAAAAATTTTCCTATTGATTATGCTATTAGAAATTCCGATATATATAATTATTTAAAAAGCCTAAAAGCTCCAAGTAAAATAGATAATCAATTATTAACAGCTTTTAATAAATGTAACTATAATAAAATATCAGAAATGATTCAAATTGACAGAAAATATTTATTGATGAAAGATTTGAATGATAACACACTATTGCATATCGCTTGCAGAAAACAAAATTATAAATTAGCCAATATTGTAATACAAGAGTTTCCTAATTTAGTGTTAGCTCTAAATAAAAATAATGAGACACCGTTAGAAGTATTAATTAAAAATGGAGATAATAAATTAGCCAAACTATTAATACAAACACAGAAAAGTAATATTTATAATAGAAATATTAAAGAAAAAATGAAAAGAAATAAAAAGACTAAACAAAGAAAGAAAAGTTTTAGCAGTTTGGATAGTTATTCAAGATCTTCTCTTTCAAATAATGAAAAAGATAACAATAGTGGTTCAGAATATTCTAAAAGATTAACAAATGAAAATTTAGAACTTCATGATAATAACATAAATAATAAAAACTTAAAATTGACAGATAACCCAAGTACAAAGTCTTATTATAAAGATCAGCTTCATAGAAGCTCTAAGCAGTTTAAAACTAAAATGAAAAAAATGAAAAATACATGTAATAATTTATCACAAAGATTAACTGAATATGCTGATGATAATGAAGAACTTCAAGCAAAGATAGAAAATACAATAAAAAGTGAGCCAGAACTAAAAATGGAGGAAGAAGCAATAAAACTACAAATGCAAGCATTAGCTTTAGAAAATACAAAAAAGAACTTTGAGAGAGAATTAAATAAGCAAACATCAATGGAAATAAATTCAATATATAATAATAATTTAATTCCTGATTGGGATAAAGAAATTAAGAAATTACATACTTATGAAGCACATAAGGGGATAGTTTGGGATACAGTTTTTATAGATAATTCTCAATTATTAATTTCTGCTGGCGAAGATAAAACAATAAAAATTTGGAATATCGATACAACACAATTATTGGGAAATATAAGTTCTGGAGTTCTTTGTTTAGGTTATTCAAAATCATATAAGAATATTTTTACTACAGGAGGAATAGAAAAAAATATTATCTTTTGGGATATAATGAAAAAAGAAAAGGTTTCAGAAATAAAAAAAACACATTCGAACTATGTTAATAAAATCAAATTTAATTATGATGGAAAAATTTTAGCCTCTGCAAGCACCGACTCAAAAATAGAGCTATGGGATCCTACTAATCTTAACAAAAAAATTAATACAATTAAAACAAAAAAAATTAATACAATAGCTTTTCATCCAAAAGAAAATACAATAGCAGCAAGTTATGTAAATGATAATACAATCAATATATGGGATTTACGTAATTGCTCAAAACCAGTCAAGAATATAAAAGGAAACAAAACTGAAATTTATGGGCTTTCATATAGTCCAAATGGAACTTATTTAGCTTCAAGAAATTTGAATTTTGTTAAAGTATTTAATTTATTAAATGATAAATGGCTATATAAAATTAATGTAACTCCAAACCAAGAAAATCAAAGAAATTCCATGAAAAATATAATTTCATTCAATAGACAGAATAGTAAATCAAAAATAAATTACTTTATACCAGATAAAATTAGTTTTAGTTATAATAATAAATTTTTAGTTACAATTGACATTGATAATAAGGGTTTGCATTTCTGGAAAGCAGATACAGGAGAATATGTACGAAAAAAAAATGCACATCATGATATCTTCAATATAAAATTTGGATCAAGTACAAATATCTTATCAACTTCTGGAAAAGAAAGCAAAATAAGATTGTTTGTACCAAGTTTAAAAAAATAAAAAAAATCAAATATAGTATTAATAATATATAAATATTTTGTATATTATATATATATAATACTATTAATTATGAACAAAATAATAAAAAAAGCTTCAGATATCAGAAACATAAAAAATACAGGTATAATTATATTTATTTCATTCTTGCATTTTTTTGTTTCGGCACCATTTTCGTTGATTCCAGCAACACATATAAATAATGATGATATAAAAGCATTTTGGCAACCTCCTGGAATGGTGTTTGGTATAGTGTGGCCAATCTTATATGCTTTATTAGGAATTATTTCTTTGTATTGCTTCTATTCAAAAAATATTAGCATTAAATGCAAAAACAAAATTATAATTTCTTCAATAATTGAAGCAGTAGCCCAAGCTTTTTGGTTAATCTCTTTTGGAAGATATTTTAATTTAGATATTAATTTTGGGAGATATGGATGTCAATATTATATAAGTTGCTTCATTATTTTTATTTTAATGATTTATGCTTGGTCTATAAGATTGCCTCTTTTAAAAAAATGTAATTTTAAATTACATTTATTATATTTACCTTATGCTATATGGATAACATTTGCTTTTATATTAAATGCTCAAATTCTTTATATTTATTTGAAAATGTAATCATAAAGTACATATTTTCTATTATATACTACTTCCATTTGAAGAATATCTGATAATCGGTCTTTTATGTATGAAAACAACAGGTTTTAGATACATCTTGAATTCTATGACTTTACAAAATAAATTATCACTTTTATTTAATATTTATTTATAAAAATAAAATCATAAAAATCTACTTCATCAAATCAATGTGAATAGTTGAAAACTTTAGTTTGATTTTTAATAGGAAAGTTTACAACAATTAACATTAACAATAATTAAATAATAAAGTATTTAACCTGCTTTATTATATTTATTATAATTTTCCTCATACATCCTATTATCTCTAATACAAGCAAATACTCTAGCCAAAATTTTATTTCTTAAAGCATTAATTACCTTCATTTTATGTTTTCCTTCTAAAACTTTATGACAATAATATTCAAATTCTTCTCCCTTTTTACTATTCATTATAGATACTGCCCCCATATGAACCAATCTTTTCATCTTTTTATTCCCTAGATTTCATATTTTTGTCCTTCCTTTTATACTACTACCAGAGCTATGTTCAAAAGGTGCCATGCCTCCAAAACAACTACATTTTCTAGCTGTTTTTATTTTAGTAAATCCTCTGCTTATTATTAAAAGATAAATTGCTGTTTGTTTTCCTATACCTTTAACTGATGT
>JAAGZN010000467.1 GCA_024206165.1 Bacteroidota bacterium | reverse complement strand
TGACTGCCTAGGAACAAATGGTGTTGTAGGCTTTTCTTTTTAATTTTCTAGGCTATCTCTTTTCATCGACAAATTGTTATCTGTCAGGATAAACAAACTAACCATGACTTTATTGCAGGAACTAACAAACTCCAACTACAGCAATACTAGGCCGGGGATAGCAGATTTCGTCTTGGAACTGATGGTTGTATGTCGACGGTTATATGATCTTGGAGACTTTGTTTCCATATTTCGATTAAATCTCATTCGATATGAATATAAGTCCTAAAAGGATAAGGGAGGCAGACATCTTGTTAATATTTTTTACAGTTTACTATGCCTACGGCCATACCATCCTGAGTATACCAGTTGTCGTCTGATCACTGAAGTCAAGCAGGGTCGAGCCATGTCAGTACTTGGATGGGTGACTCCCCAAGGAACACATGGTGTTGTAGGCTTTTCTTTTTAATTTTCTAGGCTATCTCTTTTCATCGACAAATTGTTATCTTTCTGAATGAACCGGCTACCCCCGACATTTACGCACGTCCCCAGCACCTCCCTCTTCCGATATACTAGGGCGGGAATAGCAGATTTCGTCTTGGAACTGATGGTTGTAGTTCCATCGACACATGGTTGTGGAGACTCTGTTTTGATATTTCGATTTTATCTCTTTCTATATGAATGTATGTCCTAAAAGGATACGGTAGGCAAGCATCTTGTTAATATTTTTTTACAGTTTACTATGCCTACAGCCATACCACCCTGAGTATACCCGCTCTCGTCTGATCACTGTAGTCAGGCAGGGCCGGGCCATGTCAGTATTTGGATGGGTGACTGCCTAGGAAGACAGGGTGTTGA
>JAAGZN010000466.1 GCA_024206165.1 Bacteroidota bacterium | reverse complement strand
TATAAAATATTATAGAAAAAATACAATCGGTATCTATCACTAATAAAATATGTTGATATAAAATGAGAAAACCTATTTTGATAATAAAAATTTGATGCTAAAATATTAAAAATTAAGAGTTTTCTATCAGGCACTATTTAATTATTTAATGAGCACAAATATAAAAATAATTATAAAAATATCCAAATATATCTTGAAATTCCTATGCTTATATTTGAAAAAAAAAAATATAATTTACTTAATTGTTAAAAAGTAGTCGTAGAATATATATTAAAAAGCAGGAGAATCTTAGAAATTAAAGCTTATTTTAGAATTCAATCCTATAATTTACTTTTCAAACCGAAATATTTTAACTAAAAATCAAAATGGGGAGTTTACAATTTACTTTTTAAGTCTTCTATTTGGGATCTACTCAAATCAGTATATTCAAATATTTCTTTTATAGGTCTTTTATCTTTCAACATTTTTATTGCAAATCTTTCTTTTTGATTTCTTTCTCCTTCATTTACCCCCTCATCCTTCATTTCTGACAATGATTCTTCAGTTATTTTTGATGGACTTACTTCTGGAAATTTTATATGGAATTCTGTATAGGAATCTTTCCCTTCTTCACTTTCACACCATATTTCTCCATAAAAACTGTTTACTATTATTTTCGAAAATCCTAAGCCTATTCCTGTACTATCTCCTTTTTGTCCTGTGGTATAATGCATTTGAAATACCTTTTCTAAATTTGATGATGGTATTCCTTGACCGTTATCACTTATTATTAATTTGTGATCTTCTAATTTTATGGTTACTTGTACTTTATTTCTTCCTCCATGTTTAAATGCATTTCTTATTAAATTTGATAACACAAATGCAAAGGGTTCTTTTGGTATTTGTGCAAAAAAGTCATCTTTTAAATTTAATTCTACTCTTTCTTTTTGACCTGGTAAGAAATGTAGCTCTTTTAGTGTATAATTTACTATCGATTTCATGGAATATACTTTTGGGCTTGCTAAGGATGTTTTATAATCTCTAAATAGTTTTTCAAAAGTGGAGATTACTTTTATTGTATTCTCATCGAAGTTTATTGCTTCATTGGTTTGTTCGAAGAATGATTTAAATAAG
>JAAGZN010000465.1 GCA_024206165.1 Bacteroidota bacterium | reverse complement strand
CAGATCTCGTCTCGGAACTGATGGTTGTATGTCGGCGGTTTTTTGTTTTTTGATGGTACGGCGTCAACAGAGATCTACGCTCTTTCTCTACACGGCGCTCTTCCGATCTGTATACCAGTTCTCGTCTGATCACTGAAGTCAAGCAGGGTCGGGCCGTGTCAGTACTTGGATGGGTGACTGCCTAGGCACACATGGTGTTGTAAACTTTATTTTTTTAATTTTCAGGCTATCTCTTTTCATTGACAAATGGTTATCTGTCAGGATAAACAAACTAACCATCACTTTATTGCAGGAACTAAGAAACTCCAACTACAGCAATACTAGGCCGGGGATAGCAGATCTCGTCTTGGTACTGATGGTTGTAGTTCCATAGACACATGATGGTGGAGACTCTGTTTTGATATTTCAATTTTATCTCATTCTATATGAATGCAAGTCCTAAATGGATAAGGTAGGCAAGCATCTTCTTAATACTTTTTACAGTTTACTATACCTAAGGCCATACCACCCTGAGTATACCAGTTCTCGTCTGATCACTGAAGTCAAGCAGGGTCGGGCCATGTCAGTACTTGGATAGGTGACTGCCTAGGAACACATGGTGTTGTAAGCTTTATTTTTAAATTATCTAGGCTATCAATTTTCATCGACAAATGGTTATCTGTCAGGATAAACAAACTAACCATAACCTTTTTGCAGGAACTAAGAAACTCCAACTACTGTAATACTACGCCAAGGATAGCAGATTTCGTCTTGGAACTGATGGTTGTATGTCGACGGTTATACGATCTTGGAGACTTTGTTTCCATATTTCGATGCAATCTCATTCGATAT
>JAAGZN010000464.1 GCA_024206165.1 Bacteroidota bacterium | reverse complement strand
TCCTCTCGTCCGTGAACCAGTCCGTTTACCGAGTGCTCCTCCGTCCCAACCATCCAGTTTTACTCCGGAATGAACAATTGCTGCATGCACTATGGCACACCGTGGAAGTCAGTAAAGAGGGGGAAGCACTGCTGGTGACCTCGCCCAGGGGCGGGGAGGGGGGAAGTACTGCTGGCGTAATGCTGGCAGGGACTGTAGTAGTAGGGAACGGACTGGCAGGGACTGGGGAGGGCGGGGACAGGGTGGAGGATCCTCTGGCAGGTGTCCAACAGTAGGTCGGTCACAGGGGCGAATTTGGAGCCATCACGTTGCATTGGGCCAGGAGCGTGGCCCGGAGCTGCTGGCTGGAGACTTGCTTCTTGATGACCCAGTTCTCCCAGATGAAGTAGAAGCCGGTGGGCAGGAGGTAGACGGTGTCGAGCTCGTACTGTACCGCCAGCTGCTGCTTGACATAGATGGCAGCCTGGCACTGCACTGCACTGCACTGCACTGCACTGCATGCACTGCACTGCACTGCACTGCACTGCACTGCACTGCACTGCACTGCACTGCACTGCACTGCACTGCACTGCACTGCACTGCACTGCACTGCACTGCACTGCACTGCACTGCACTGCACTGCACTGCACTGCACTGCAC
>JAAGZN010000463.1 GCA_024206165.1 Bacteroidota bacterium | reverse complement strand
CTGGATGTGACGAAAATTGAACAGTGACCTGGGTGTGTCGAAAATTGATCAGTGACCTGGGTGTGACAAAAATTGATCAGTGACCTGGGTGTGACGAAAATTGATCAGTGACCTGGGTGTGACGAAAATTGATCAGTGACCTGGGTGCGACGAAAATTGATCAGTGACCTTCGTGTGGCAAAAATTGATCAGTGACCTTTGTGTGACGAAAATTGATCAGTGACCTTGACTGAAACCCAGTTTTGACAAGTGTCTCGGCAAAAAATAAAATAATTGCCTTGGGCCAGATTCACCTTGGGCCAGAAGAACCACGAACCGCGAAGGGTTTTGAGGGCCCAAAGGGCCCTAAAAGCCTAGTTATTAGTACCTCCCAACAAACTGCTACCTCCCCCATGAACCACTTCCTCCCCCGGAACTGCTATTTCTCCCACGAACCGCTACCTCCCCCACAAACCGCTACCTCCACCACAAACTGCTACCTCTCCCACAAACCGCTACCTCCCCCACAAACTGCTACTTCCCCCATGAACCGCTACCTCCCCACAAACCGCTACCTCCCCCATGAACCGCTACCTCCCCCACAAACCGCTACCTCCCCCATGAACCACTACCTCACCCATGAACCGCTACCTCCCCAAAAAACCACTACCTCTCCCATGAACCGCTACCTCCCCCACAAACTGCTACTTCCCCCACAAACTGCTACCTCTCCCACAAACCGCAACCTCTCCCATGAACTGCTACCTCTCCCACAAACTGCTACCTCCCCCACAAAGCATTACCTCCCCCACGAACCGCCACTAGGCCGAGTGTCTTTTGCGGCCGAAGGCCGCTTG
>JAAGZN010000462.1 GCA_024206165.1 Bacteroidota bacterium | reverse complement strand
ATTCTCAGGAAAATATAGGGACGACTAACTAATTTATTATATAGATTCATATCAGATCAATTAAATTTTAGATGCAATATAACAAACTAAAGCTGTAATCAACGATTTTTTATATCAATAGAGACTTTTGCAGCGGATCCAAAGTTTTAAAAAAAATTTTAGGTTTACAGATTAAAAATTTATATGTTTTCAACATCCACTATTTCAATATAAATGTAATAATAGTTGAAGATATAAAAATTTATTTAAATATTATTTATTCATTATAAAAATGTGTAAAGTTTTAATTCATTTAATTTCGCCATCAACAAGCTTTATATTTCGCTGACAATTTTTAGCAATTGAAGTTTCGTGAGTTACAAGGATAACAGTTTTATTATCTTCTTTATGTAATTCCTTAATTAAATCAATAATTTGTTTAGAAGTTTTAGAATCCAAAGCACCAGTAGGTTCATCTGCAAGTAGGATAGGGGGATTGGTAACTAATGCTCTTGCTATAGAAACTCTTTGTTTTTGACCTCCTGAAAGTTCATTTGGTAAATTATTATATTTTTCTTTTAATCCTACACGATCAAGTATTTCCATTGCTATCTTTAATCTTTTATCTTTTTCTATTCTTCTATAATATAAGGGCAAAGCAACATTTTCTAATGCAGACTTAAAAGGTATTAAATGAAAACTTTGAAAAATAAAACCAATATATTTATTTCTAAGTTCTGTGAGTTTATTTTCATCAAAATTTTTAATTAACAAATTCTTATTATTTTGTTGTAAATAATATTCTCCTTGATTATAATAATCAAGCATTCCAATAATATTAAGTAGAGTAGATTTTCCAGATCCAGATTCTCCAGTCAAAGCAACAAATTCTCCTTTCTTAATTTCTAAATTTAAATTTTTAAGAACAGGAACATCTTTATTTCCTAATTTGTAGCTTTTATATAAATTTTTGATTTTGATCATTTGCAAATTTTAAAGAGATATTTTAATAGTTTTTAAAATTTAATTAATCTTTATTCTTCTTAATATGTATATACTCATTCCATATCAAGATGATTAGTAATTATTTGAAAATTACTATTTATTCTGCTATATAATTTTTCAGTTATTATTGGTATAGTACTAGAAAAGAAATTGTCTATTGCCGACCGAAATTCTTTTGCT
>JAAGZN010000461.1 GCA_024206165.1 Bacteroidota bacterium | reverse complement strand
GGAGCTGGTCCTCCATGAACTCCTGCTGCTCCAGCATGTCTTGCTGCTCCCTGGCGATCTGCTGCTCCATGGCAGCCCGCTGACGGGACATATCCGCGAAAGCCGCCACTTGGCGCGCATACACTGCTTTCTGCTGGTCCAGTTCAGCGATCTCCGCCATCCTCCGGGCGTGCCAATGGGGATCGATCTCCTCAGCAGGGGCGCCCCGTGGTGGGGCTGGCCCTGGGTGGACATTCGCTGACTCACCCGGTGCAGGGGGAGCCGAGGGGAGTAGCACCCCATCGAGGATGGGGGGTCCTGGGAGCGGCTGGTGCGCTCCTCCTGGCTGCGCCCCCGGGGGCGGAGGAGGCGCTGCCCCCGGCCCCCGGTTGAGACCAATGGTGGTCGGGGACACGAGACGCAGCTTCGGTACCTCGGGGCTTTGCGGCTGGTAGACGAGGTTCTCCTGCATCGGGTCCTGGAATGGAATCTCGTCCACCTCCTCTTGCTTGATGATCGGCTTCTCAGATCCCTCTCCCGACAAGCCTGGGGAAAGGTGAGATGCCCCCGGGTCGAGTCCCGAGGGGGCTCGAGTAGTGGGTGCTCCGGACCCAGCTCCTGACTCAGCCGCGGGATCCTGCGTCGGCTCTCTCGGCTCCTTCTCCACGTCGCGCTTGAGGAGCTTCTTCTTGAAGCGCTGGAGGGCGCTCCCCGGCTTCTCCCTCTCTTCATCGCTGGGGAGGACATCGTCCTCCTCGCGGTCTCGGATGCTGAACATGCCCATTCCAACATCGACCTCGGCCTCGTCACCAGACATGTTGACTGGTGATGACTGCCTCGGAGGACTGGCTGGGGACGACTGGCTCTCTGGCGGTCTACCGGTCCCGCACGTCGATGCGCCCCACGTTGCCAATCCGCACGCGCGAATTTGTAATGAGGGCGCCGCCCTCGCCACGCTCTGTGCATTGACCCGAGGTCGCCGCCGCGGGCGCCGCCCCGCTGCGCTCTGTGCATTGACCCGAGGTCGCCGCCGCGGGCGCCGCCCCGCTGCGTGGTGATCAGCCACACAAGGGAATTGCCACACCGCCGCGGTGGCCAACCTTGGGTTGTTATGCGCGGCCTCACAGGCCGCCAGGGGCCCTCTGTCATGGGTCATTGCCCCGGGCCGGCCGCCAAGGCCGGCCGCGGTCATGACATCAGATCTCTGTAAGGTCAGCACCAGCAACACTGCCATTGCCGTTGCTCTCGCCGCACGCATCATTATCCCCACCATCTCTGTGGTGGGCCGCCACCTTATGGTGTGGCGGGTCACTGCCCCGCCCCGAGAGCCCGGCTTGGCACGGTCGGGGCTCACTCTAGGGTCATTGGCCACGGCTTCGGTGCCGCTGGGGAAGGCCATCACTCGGCCCAAGGCCTTCACTTGAGTGGAACTCTCATCCTGCATTGTCATGTTCACGGATAGAGGCTCGCTGTGGGACTTACTAGGATCGGAAGAGGTTTTCATAGACTCACTGATTTATCACGTGCCCCTCACACCCGCGGCAGTCCTGTTGATACGCCGGCTGGGAGCTACGTGTGCATTACTGCCGAATAAAGATCTTCCACCTTACCCGGTCCAACATGCAAAAATCTTCCTGATTAGAGGTCAGGGTTCTACGTGACCACCTTGCGGGTGTCCTGCTTTACTATCACAGGCACCCCATTTGGTAGTCTAGGTACACCTTCTCCACCGATATCTTCCCGGCCTGTTGCTGGGCTATCAAGCGCCCCTCTTGCTACACAGGTCCAGCTGCACTTCAGAATGCCGCCCGGGTGGATAATGGGTGCTCGGTTCGCATTTCCGCCCGATCGGTGGATCACTGCAGACACTCCGGTCTGTGCTATCTTGGTTGAGTTTAGGAAAAATAGTGTAATAGTTCCTGCACAATCCACCGGTCGAGAGAGGCCGCGGCCGCGCTCGGTAAAGGTTCCTTTTGGGAGGCTGGGGCAAAGGGCCAAGCCAATGGGTCTAGGCCGCGGCTTGCCACCCCGGGGAGGGACGCTCTAACTAATCCTTTAGTCCAGATAATTCCCGCCACCCCCTCGAGTCTACTGGTTAGTTGGTTAAACTGGCTATTTATGTGCAATTTGTTATACCACTACTGTCTTCCTTACCCGGCCCGGATGCTTCATGCATTACATGGCGTGCTGTAGCGGGATGACTTCGTGTCTCTCCCCGTCCCTTCTGGTCTGCACCGGCCACGTGCTGCCGGCACGGGCTGCGTAGGGGAGACCAAGGTAGGGGACTCGCCTCCTGTCGTGGTCCTCGTACTCCTCACGCCTCCCTGTCTTGTCCTGGTCGTGCCTCAACTTCTTTACGTCCGCAGTGAGGATGTCCACCGCCTTGAGGAGACCGTTCAGGTTCCGAGTGTTAGAGTTGCTCGTCTCTATCCTCTCCAACTCGATGGCGGCCACTGCAGATGCTCTGGACGCCTGGCCCTTTCTGCAGGCTTTCCACACACAAACCGTGAGTGAGACGAGGCAGTACAGCCCAGTCACAAGCATGCCAACTCCCACGAACCGAAGCATGCGGGCCTGCTCGTCATCCTCGTCCTGCTCCCTCTTTTCCCACCGGGCTGTGCTGAGTACTGCGCGGGTTCGGTCTCTCAGCCTCTGAACCACCTGGGACAGGATGATGTTCACCGCCGTGGGCAGAATCACTGAGGAGTTCAGTCCGGGAGAGATGCCCGTGCTCTTCTCCAGGAACGTGGCGATTGCCTGCCTGAAGGGCTGAAGAGGCGAGTAGTCCGAGTGCAGCCGGGCACTCTCTTCCTTGAGGATGCTACGCGCTGCTGCCACGCTGGCGTCGCCGTCAGCCGTGAGTTGGTCCGCCACCTGCCTGAGCGTGCGGGACCAGATGCTGGAGGAGGACAGGGAGGCGTCAAGCGCTGGCTTGCTGTCTCTCCCAGGCTGCTGGATCAGCCTATCATTCACTGGGGGACCTGGCTTGCGCTCATCTTCGCCTTCTTGGTGGTGGCTATCCGGACCACCTTGGTCGACACCACCTCCCTCGGCTTTCCTTGGATCAACATCATCTTCTCCGGAGTGACTCGGTAGACTCCTTCCGTCATGG
>JAAGZN010000460.1 GCA_024206165.1 Bacteroidota bacterium | reverse complement strand
GTCTGCAACCTTGCAGACCCCTCTCATCATAAACTGATTGAACAACATTAATTGCAGCAAGAAAAAACGGGTTCAATTTAATTTTCTGGCTTTTTGACAACGGCTTCCATTTTTTAGTGTAAAAAGATGCTTATCTCAGCTATTGAGCAACATTGATAGTGTGGAGTAAATTGTGGTTGAGCTTTCGAGTAACAGGAAAAATGTTGTCCAGATATTGGCTGACGATTGATGACTTTCCCACACCTTTGTTCCCAAACAGCACAATGTCATACAAGGGGGATTTCTTCCACTAAAATGGACTGTTTAATGACTCTCTTTGCTTGGTCATAATCACAAGCTGTCTGCAACCTTGCAGACCCTTCTCATCATAAACTGTGGTTGAACAACATTCATTGCGGCAAGGAAAAACAGGTTTGATTTAATTTTCTGGCTTTTTGACAACGGCTTCCATTTTTTACTGTCAAAAGATGCTTATTTCAGCTATTGAGCAACATGATAGTGTGGAGTGAATTGTGGTTGAGCTTTCGATTAACAGGAAACATGTTGTCCAGATATTGGCTGACGATTGATGACTTTCCCACACCTTTGTTCCCAACAGCACTATGTCATACAAGGG
>JAAGZN010000459.1 GCA_024206165.1 Bacteroidota bacterium | reverse complement strand
CTCTTTTTTAGCATTTAACAGAGATTCCTTTAACTTTTGCAGATGAATCGCATTCTCCTCATCAACAGCCACCAGCCCGTCCTTCTTCTTCTGGCAGAAGTAAGATTATTTCAGATGTTTATGTAATGTTTGTTCAACAAAAAACAGACAGCTTTGCAATTACTTTTCTAAAATATCCAGAGTAACACTTAACAAGTTCATATCCAAAAAAGCATAAATCATATGTAAGCATATCCTACAATATGTGGGATGTATAATTCCTCTTAATTTTATCTACCCCTTCTAAGATGAACTACCGTCTCTTTGTAAGCATAGTCATAACATATAATATGATGGATAACCTATATGAATGAATAGTTATCTTGATAGAAAATAGGGGGAGGGAGGAAAAAAATTGTTATAAAGATGATTATTTTCATCAATCATGTTTTTACCTTTGCAGATAAATCCCGTCCTGCTAACAAAGGAGACTCTCCTTCATCATTTAGCGGTGCAGGTAAGATTATTCCAGATGTTCATCTAATGTTTGTTTAACAAATCAAGAGTCTTTTTATTTCAATAAAAGACGTTAACCAAGCCGAGGACTAGGCATCTTGCTGAAGTCTTTACCAAATGTTTGTAAGGCTAAGATGTCCTCTTCAGTGTGCATGTCTTTGCACGTTTATCCTACTTATCTTTTCTATGAGCATAATATCAATGTTCTAGAAATTCTGATGCATTCTTGTCATCAGAGAAACTCTGCAATATTGTAGATTTCTTTTTTAGCATTTAAAAGAGATTCCTTTAACTTTTGCAGATGAATCGCATTCTCCTCATCAAAAGCCACCAACCCGTCCTTCTTCTTCTGGCAGAAGTAAGATTATTTCAGATGTTTTCCAATATTTGTTTAAAAAATAAAGAGTCTTTTCATTT
>JAAGZN010000458.1 GCA_024206165.1 Bacteroidota bacterium | reverse complement strand
TAAAATATTATAGAAAAAATACAATCGGCATCTATCACTAATAAAATATGTTGATATAAAATGAGAAAACCTATTTTGATAATAAAAATTTGATGCTAAAATATTAAAAATTAAGAGTTTTCTATCAGGCACTATATATCAAGTTTAAGTCCAAGAACGAAAGCAGAAAAATTTGGAAAAATGATAAGAAATCATTGGGGTATAGAAAATCATCACTATATAAAGGATGTAATATTAAAAGAAGATTATTCGAAGATAAAAAAGGGAGATAGCCCAAGTAATATGTCAATAATAAGAAACATAGTAATAAATATATTTCATTCTCATAAAATAAAAAAAATAACAGAACAGATGAGAATATTAAGAAATAATACAAAAAAAATGATGGATATGATTTTAGCATGAATTGACCCTGCTATTTAAGGGACCTTACACATAATATTCGATGTTTACTTTTCCAATGTATCTTTTGACATTTTTTGCTACAATAGTAAGTTGCTTTGCATCCTGAACATTTATATGATTTTTTATAGGAAGTTTTTGAATTTAATAAATCGTTATTATTATAATTTTTAATTCTTTTCTTACAGTTTATGCATTTTTTGCGAGTGAGAAAGTTAAAATTAATTTTATTATACTCTTCGTTTTTATTATTAAATAAACACTTAATTTTTTCTCTTCGTCGAGGAAGTTTATCTGATAAAGAAAATTTATTTATTACTACTTTATTATATGTTACATTATCATATATTGAATTATCATATGGAGTTAATTTACTGGAATTAATTTCATTTAGATTATCTCTAAATTTATATTTATCATATAAGTACAGATCTGTAGCAATACATTTATTTTGATTTTTATATTTATATAAATTCGATCGAAAATCTGATAAATAGTGTAAGCAATTATTATTTGTAAAAGGACAGCAAATGGATATGTCACAAGGAAATCCATCTCTATTTTTATTTGTCAATACATTCCAAAATTTATTCAATGGAATTTTGTATTTATCAACTATATCTTCTTTTAGGTAGCACCATATGAAAAAGTTTATTAAAGTACTAAAATCATTATTATTCTTTGATTTATTATAGATTATATTAGGATTAAGTTTAGTAAGCAATATTTTGAATATGTTTAATTTATTATATCTGACTACATTTATAAATAGAGATAGATATTCAAGATTTTTTTGATAATAGATATTAGCATTATTTATATAATTAGTAAATATATCATAGTCTAATGATTCGCAAAGTGTTATAGTCCGATTAAAAAAATAATTAGATGATTTAGGTGGTCGTCTGTAGTTAATTGATCTTTTAATACCTGAATCTCGATCTCGATTATCTTTTAAAAATGCATACTGCTCATATGATTTCATTGAAAATGCAGGAAAAGATTCACAATAATTAGTTTTTAATCCAATTTGTTTATGTTTAACTTCAATGTCATTTTTATCTGGATAAAATTTACTTACTTTTATATCTGAGTTATAGTCATATCTAAATGAAATTCCAAAATCATTAACAATTAATACCCATTCTATATCATAACATATTTTATGTTCGTCTAAGATTATAATAGGTATTAATTTATTAGTATTATTTTTATTTAAATTTTTTAATGCATGATTAATATTTTTTATAAATATGTTTTTATTAATAATATATTCAGTTCCTCCAAGATCTAATGTATTTGGTTCTATTTGATTTGATTTTATATGATCGAGGTGGGGGGTATTAGACAATTTATGTATAAAATCTTTATTTTCTCTTGATCTTTGTGGCAAAAACAGCGGGTTTATTCCATAATTAACTATTATTTGTTCTTTTGTCATTAATTGTGTTAATTTATATGGATAAAATTTAGGGATATCTTTATACTGCTTACATTTGAAAATATTTTGATGATCGGTATTTTCCATAGAAACCAAATCGTTTTTAGACACATTTTGACATACGTTCGATATATTATTATTCAGTTCTATAATTCCATATAGTGACTCATTATTATTATTTGTTAGTTCATAATTAATAATTCTTATTATAAATTGATTATTTTTTTTATTTTTATATTGTCGTGAATATCCCTGAATCATTTGTAATGATGTTGTGCAATCTATGTAATGATATAACATTTCTACATTCTTAAATCTTGGTATAACAGAATTTAATAATGATTTTGCAAATTCTTCATAAATATAGATGTTTTGTTTAGTGCCACATGGGAAAGTTTGAAACTTTGATTTTTTATAATTTTTATAAAAGATTTTATTATTACTATTACTTAATTTTTTTAGATTTATTTTTGATAAACGAATTTCTTTTCTTTTATTTTTAATATTTAGTTTTTGGAGTTTTTTATGTTTTCGATGATTAGTTCTTTGGCATAGTGTAATTTCTCTCTCTATTTTTTTGATCTTTTCAGTTAAATAGTTTTTTAGATCATAGCAATTTTGCATTGATCTGTCTATTTTATCATTACATTCCGTGTAATGAGATGCATCTTTAATAATTTTTATTTTTCTAGGGAAATCACTAAAATTTATTAATTGCTTGTTACATTCATAGTTTTGTCCGACTAATATATTTTTATTAATTATATCATGATAATTTAAATATAATGAAGTTACTTTCCATAATTTTTCTTCTTTATTATATCTACATGAAACCCCAATTCCTTCTTCTGAACATTTAATTCCAACTACTTTTTTGGGCTTAATATTAATAATTTTGATCCATTCTATCCAGTGTTTATTTTTAGTTTTTATAACTATAGGAATTAATTTTTTACTAGTATCTGCAAATGATTTATAGCATTCTTTAATCCATAATTTTTCACTTATTTCAATGGTTATATTTATATCTTTATCTTCTAAATATATTTGAGGTATATTTGACCAGGATGCATAATCAATCATATTTTTCGAAATTATGAGTTTTTGATTAAGTTGATTTTTAAATTGTTTCATTTCACGTGATGATTTCGGTAGTTTTTTTATTTTATATTTATCAAGAATTTCCTTTGCAGTCATAAAGCTGTCTAATGTCCATGGATATTTTTTATTCTGATTAACTTTATCTTTTGTAGTTGGAATTATAATACCATATATAGATTGATTTGTTTGTTTACAATGTAAATCATAGTTTATTATACTTAATTTATTTTCTTTATTATAATCCACCAAAATTTTAAACTCTTCCATTTGATCATCATCCATTTGCATTCCGGTAGAAATATCGAGATAATAATATAAAAGAAATTTATCTTTGAACTTTTCTTTGATTTTATCTAGTAATGTTTGTGTTAATTCTTTTGATATAAAAATATTCAAATGTGCTCTTGTTGAATATTTTGGTTTGAATTTTGGGCGATTTATATCTTTTTTTACTTGGTAGTTATGTGGCTTTGGTAAAATTTTACTTCTAATATATTGACCTGAGGTAGGAGTTTCATCTTTATTATCATTATTTAAACGTTGTTCTTCATTAGTTTTATTATCATTAGATAAGAATAAAGTTGAAATTATACTAGACTTTTGGATTTCGGTTAATACTTTGATGTTATTATTTATTATTGAAATTTGTTCTTGATTTAAATCTGTGTCATAATTAATCAAATTATTATTATTTGCATATTGATTTAATTGATCCAGATCAAAGCTATTCATGTTATTGGGTAACTTACCATTAACTGCATCTATATATTTTCTGGCCGAAACACCTTTAGAGTTTTTTTGTTGTCGTCCACATGATATTGATAATAAAAGTATTAAGTATAATATAAATGATTTTAAAATATTTATATTATTAATTTTTGTATTTATAATATATTTCATTTGTTTATTGTTTACTGACCTTACATAGCACTCTTAGCTTCATTTTGAAATTTTTTCAATATTTCTATAGAAGCTTGATTTGCTTTTATCAAGATCAAGCTTTTTAGCTGATATTGATTTTTATAACACGAAAGATTTTTTAAAATTTCTAACTTACAGTACGCAATAAAGCTCATGTATAGACATTGCTACCTAATTATAGATAGATAATTATTTCTATTAGCAATTAATAGTTTTATAGAATATTTTAACATTTTTACGCACTTACTATAACATTTAGTTTTCCTTCTCATTCTAGCTAAGTAATGTCGAAGTAAACTATTGTACCTTTCTATCGTATAAGTTTCTGCCTTTGATTGAACATATATTTTTTTTGTTATCATTTTTTTATATGCTATATAATAGTCTGTATACACTTTTTCTATTGACTTATTTTTTGTTTTTTTCCATAATTTAAGACCCGTTCTTCTGTCTCTTTTTCCGATAACAATATTAATGAATTTTTTTTCAATTCTATCAACAGACACCCATATCCATTTTGAGTTTTTTTTAAAACATACGTATGCATCTCGTCTATTTCTATTTCTTAAGTGCTAGGTCCCATAGTTTTATATATAGGATTAATCCTATATTCACCCCTTTTGGTTTTCAAATATAATAAAACTTTTTCATAAGGAGTACACCCCTTTAAAGTTTTTAAAGGTTTAGCATAATTATATGCATTTAGAAAGATATTTAAATGATTGGAGGCGCTGCAAAAGTCTGGCCTACCTATAAAAAGTTATAAAAAAGGTTTCCTCTCATGAAGTATCTTTTTTAAAATCCATTTTTTAAATTAACGATTCCTGTTATTATTGCCATTTTTATTGCATAGCTCGGTTTAC
>JAAGZN010000457.1 GCA_024206165.1 Bacteroidota bacterium | reverse complement strand
TCGATCTACCAACCTCTGGGTTATGGGCCCAGCACGCTTCCTCTGCGCCACTCTGCTGATTGTTCTGTGCTAACAAAATCGAATTTACTCCTGAACTCGACAAACTTTCATTTTATTTCAAAAGCTTTGATTTTAGAAGCTAGTAACAATAAAGTCAGTTACATAGCAGAGGGTAGTTTCGATCTACCGACATCTGGGTTATGGGCCCAGCACGCTTCCTCTACGCCACTCTGCTGATTGTTCTGTGCTAACAAAATTGGAGTTACTCCTGAACTCGACAAAAATTTCATTTTATTTCAAAAGCTTTGATTTTAGAAGCTAGTAACAATAATGTCAGTTACATAGCAGAGGGTAGTTTCGATCTACCAACCTCTGGGTTATGGGCCCAGCACGCTTCCTCTGCGCCACTCTGCTGATTGTTTTGTGCTAACAAAATCGAATTTACTCCTGAACTCGACAAAACTTTCATTCTATTTCAAAACCTTTGATTTTAAAAGCTAGTAACAATTAAGTCAGTTACATAGCAGAGGGTAGTTTCGATCT
>JAAGZN010000456.1 GCA_024206165.1 Bacteroidota bacterium | reverse complement strand
TTAGTGCGGGCATTCGATCAACATAGGTTGACAGAAGCCAGTGGTCTCGAACTCAAGCCATCCTCCGACTCACGCCTCTAAGCAGCTAGATTACAGGTATTCGCCACAACACCCGGCGTACGGAAGAGCTACTTTTAATCATTTAATGTATATTGCTTTCCAGAAGCTCATGCAATTTATTTCGAATTAGAATACTTTAAAGAAATCGATAGTCCATATTAAATCAATTTCATCTATATTCTTCCTTTTTCAAGTGTGCAATTAGAATTGATTACGTGTTATTCAATCAATCTAATAAACTAACGTCACAATCGAGATTCAGTACACAGATTTGAAATATCTTTCCCATTATGCTAATCTTCACTTATTATCACGGTAACGAATTTGAGAGTAAAAAAGCTTATTTGATGTTGTGTTCTTAGATGATGAATGAAGTTATGAAAACAAACATGAAGCTTTTGGAATAGGAAGATCAATTGGATGCAAAACAGACAGGTAAGGATATTTGATAGATTCTAATAGATTTGAAACTTCTTGTCTCATTACTCTAACTAAACTATCCCCTTGTGTTAATGCTATAGTTACAAGCCTTCTAGCTGT
>JAAGZN010000455.1 GCA_024206165.1 Bacteroidota bacterium | reverse complement strand
CAAAGTTAATTGTTGTTCAAAATGCTTTCTCATTATTGAAATTTTAGTTGAATATTTACTCGAATATAAAGAGGTGAATCTTGAAAAAAAAGTTAGAAAACGATATAGGATAAGGAATTGACTTATTATTCGATAGGTATGTTTTTGGTATATTTTGTGTTTTTATAAGCCGACTACTTCTTTTGTGATATATACATGAATTTAAATTGTAACTTTTAACTATAGTTTTGTTTGCTTACAAACACTAAATAAAAAATAAATCTATACATTTTAATAAAATTACTTTATATTTAAAATATTAAAAAGCTTCACCAAATATTTTGAATTAAATAATATATCTATTCATGTATAAAATTTTGAAGACTATATGGTTTTGCTTAGGAATTTCCCTAATCATTGGAATTATATTATTATCACAAAAAAGTCAAAAAAAATTAAGAATTAAATCTATTAAAATATTATCAGCCGATAACCAAGATTCTAGTAAATACCTTCATAAAGTTATTCAAACAAATTTATCAGAATTAAATATTAAGTTAATAAATAGAAATTGTAATGAAATTTCTTTCAAAAAATTAGAATCAATACTTAAAACAAGTAAATTAATTAAGAAAGTTTCAATTTATAGATCATTAACTGGTAAATTATATATTAAATTAATCATACGTAAACCAATTGCCAGATTGTTAATTGCCGAACAAAATAATAAAATACAAAATAACCAAAAGATAGATTTGGAAAATAATCCAAAAAAAGATAATTTAAATGATAAGTCAAATTTGGAAATAAAAGAAGAGAAAAGTATTACTTATAAAAAAAGTTTTTATATTGATGAAACAGGTTTTTTAATACCAATATCTTTAAAATATCAATTTAGAGTCTTGACTCTTATTTTTGATAAATTTAAAGGTCTAAATTCTCATGGAAGAATTAATGAATATGATACAAAATTATTAAAATTATTATTATATATAAATGAAGATAAATTCTTGAATGCTCAAATTACTCATATAAATATTGATAAAAAGGGATATATAAAATTGTTTACACAAATAAGTAAACAATCAATAGAATTTGGTCAGCCAGAGGATATAGAATGTAAGTTTGATAAATTTAAAACACTATATAAGAAAGTATTACCCAAAGCTGGTTGGAATAAATATAATAGAGTAAATCTAGAATTTGACAAACAAATAATATGTGAATAGTTTATACTGTTACTATTTATAACATTTTTAATGAAAAGGTTTATATGGAAAATCAAAAAATTGTAGTAGGCTTAGATATAGGTACAACAAAGATTTGTGCTATTGTTGGGAAAAAAAATAAATTTGGAAAATTAGAAATATTAGGAATGGGTAATTCTATTTCCGATGGAGTAACTGGCGGTGTAGTAACTAATATAAATAAAACAGTAGAATCCATAAATAAGTCTATTAAAGAAGCTGAAGAAGAAGCAAATATTGATATCAAAGTAGTAAATGTTGGGATAGCTGGCAGACATATTAAAAGCTCAATACAACATGGAGGAATGACTAGAGAGAGGATTGAAACCGAAATAACATTAAATGATGTTAAAAAATTAACTAATGACATGTACAAATTAGTCACTCCTCCTGGTACTAAGATTATTCATGTCATGCCTCAAGATTATATTGTAGACAATGAGTATGATATTAAAGATCCTGTGGGAATGTCTGGCGTAAAATTAGAAGGTAATTTTCATGTAATAACAGCAGAAACAAATGCAATAAATAATATCTATAAATGTATTAAAAAGAATAACCTAGAGGTAGAAGAATTAATATTGGAACCTTTAGCTTCTAGTATTTCTGTCTTAAGTAAAGATGAAAAGGAAGCTGGAGTTTGTTTAGTCGATATTGGAGGTGGTACTGCTGATATAGCTATATTTCATGATTCTGTTATTAGACATACAGCAGTGATTCCTTTTGGTGGAGATATTATTACTGAAGATATAAAACAAGGCTTTGGAATTATGACCAATCAAGCAGAGCTTTTAAAAACTAAGTTTGGAAGGGCTATAGCTGATAAAAATATAGAAAATGAAATTATTTCTATTCCTGGCATTAGAGAGAGACCTCCTAAAAATATTTCAACTCATTCTCTTGCTATGATTATTGAAGCTCGATTAGGAGAAATTATTGAGATGATCTATTCTAATATCTTAGCTTCTGGTTATCAAGACAAACTTGCTGGTGGTATTGTTATAACTGGTGGAGGAGCTCAATTAGCTTATACTAGACAGTTATTTGAATATATTACTGATTATGATACTAGATTAGGATATCCTAATGAACATTTGGGTGGTGGTGTTGAATTAGCTAAAAGTCCTATGTATGCAACTGGCGTTGGACTTGTTTTAGCTGGTTTTCAAGAACTTGATTATAGGGAAGAATATTATAAACAATCAAACATTATTAATGATTATAATATTGCTAGATCAAAATCAAAATCAAAATCTAGAGCCTCTAGCAAAGATTTCTTTAGAAGAATTCTCGATAAAACTAAAGGATTACTTATTGATGATTATATTGAAGATTAATTACTCGCGACTTACGCAAGATCACTCTAAAATTACTGCTGTTACTATAGAAAAAAAGAATTCATATAATACTCGACTTGCCCACCAAGATCACTCTAAGATGTCTAATACTGCTTGTACTATATCAAAAAGAATTAAATTGCAACCTCCCTCCAGAAGCCTAATTTTAATATTAAAAATAAATCGAATTTTAATTTAAATACACAGAAAATTAAACAAAAATTTAGTAATAACATTAAATGGACAAAAGTTAATGGTAGTGATTCAGATTCAGGGGTTGAATCTGAATCTCAAAATATGATTTTTCCTAATGCCTATAATAAAATAAATATAGTCTCTGGAGCTTCAAAATCTTTTAATGGGACTAAAACTTTAAAAAATAGAAAAGTAAGGGGAATCGATGCAGGAAGTTTATCGGATATCTCGACATCTGTAAAACCTATAAAAAAAAATACCAAATCTAAAAAGGAAAAGAAGATAAAAAAGGTTTCTTTTGAAAAGTCTATAGCTATGCGGGGATATTCATTGCACAATAATAATGTAAAAAGCTCAGAAATTAAAAGCAAGTATTTTGATTAGGTCAGTAACTTGCCTTACGCAAGATTTATTTCATGATGGGAAGATCTATATTTTATATTTAAGTATTTCTTTTTTAAAGTTTTTCAAAATTT
Source organism: Bacteroidota bacterium (assembly GCA_024206165.1). Taxonomy (GTDB): domain Bacteria; phylum Bacteroidota; class Bacteroidia; order Cytophagales; family Amoebophilaceae; genus JAAGZN01. The sequence continues at coordinate 1,815 of JAAGZN010000455.1, read as the reverse complement.
CCTTTCTTGTAATTTTATTTTTATTTGGAGAAAAGAAACCATCCAAAGACCAAATATTTTCAGGCTTAAGGTCCATAATAAATTCTATTAAAGTCTTTCCGATATATCTCTGCATCTTGTCGTATAATTTATAATTTATAGAAAAATCTGACTCATCAGCATTTTTCCAATTTTTTAAATTGTCTTCCCCTACTATTCCTTTAATTGCAGAATCATGGGGATTTAGAATCGATGTTTCTATATTTTTATTTAATAGCTTTTTTACTTCATCTTCAAGGCCATATTGTTTACATTTATTAATAAAAATTAGCAAATTATTTAATGTCTCTTTCCAAGGATCAAGTAATGCAAATTGTATAATTCCTAATATTTGTTTAGACTTAACTGTTAATTCGTTAAAGTTGAATTTTTCATCTTTTGAATCTTCTTCATCAAAATAATCTTTGCCTTTTAAGTAATTTTTAAGAGAATCTTTACCATTATATTTTACTAATTGATCAATAAAATATTCTATCGTCTCATTTTTATATAAACCATGTCTTATTATTGAATTTAAAAGATCTGCAAATGTTTTATATGATTTATCATTATATCTATCAAAAACAAATTTGATAAAATCCTTTTCATGATTACCTTTATGACTACCATTTAAAGCTTGATTTAAATAAGTTTTTGCCCTTAATCCATGGGGATACTCTTTCGTATGACCATTTATGGTCATAGTTCCTCTTCCTTTTTCTTCATAAAATTTATCATTAAGCATATTTTTCATCATAGTATCTCCAAATAAAGTATTATAATATTTAATGAGTTCTAAATTTCCAGAACTTAATGCTTGAGTAATGCAATTGGTTTTAAAAGTTTTATTTTTATGTTTATAATCAGCACCATAATCATTAATCATTTTTTTAATTGTAGAAATATTAGATATTCTTTTCTTTGGATTGTTTGGAGGTGGCTCTGCATGTCTTGATATTATTTCTAATGGAGTTTGTTTTTTTTTATTTTCCTCATTTAAAAGTTTTATCATTTTATATTTTATATTTAAATTTTCAAATAAACTAAATAAATAACTAAAAAAATCATTATCTATTCTATTCCAATAAAATCCTGATGCTGCTAAATGAAAAATATTATTTCCATCATCATCTTTTTCCATCAATCTTTTTATCAGTCCATTGCCTCCTTCAATTTTTTGTATTTGTTTTACAACTGCTTTAAATGCTGATATAGGTTTTCCTGATTTTACAAAAAATAGAAATAAGTTTAAATCATTTTTTTCTTTTGAAGCATGTGGTCTATGTTTTATTTTTTCATCTATAAACTTTATAACAGCTTCACTATCTTTTCTTTTTTTTAATTCTTCAAAAAAAAGAAAAGATAGTTCTGTAATTTTTTCTTCTGGTGCATTCGATAATGTAATTTCTTGAAATGGCGTCCACCTATTAAATTTTGATCTCGTTAATAATTTAGATTTAGGATTAGTAATCAATTTCTTCATTGTTTCTAAATTTCCATCAAAATCTCTAATAGCTTTATGTAGTATCGTTCTAGATCCATCATCTAGTTTGCTAGGATCTTCAATATTCCCATATTTTTCTTTAAATGTTTTTTTATTTTCGTTATTTTCAAAGATGTTTATGTCTATTTCATTTTTCTGAGATGTATTATTTGAAGTAGAATTTGTTGATTTATTATTTTCTTTATTGTTTAAATTCACTCTATTTGAATTAGGTGTTGAAAACTGAGTATCTCGTCCTTCTTCATGAGATTCATCTATTTCAACAGATGAGTCTAAACTTAAATTTTTATCTT
>JAAGZN010000454.1 GCA_024206165.1 Bacteroidota bacterium | reverse complement strand
CGATCTACCTGAAGGCACAATTTTTAAGGGCTATCGAGATTATATCGTTCAAGAACTGGAAATTAAGCCGCATAATATACGCTATCGTTTGGCTTACTATCAGCTACCGAATGGCTCGACTGTTACCGCCACTTTACCGGGTGGACTAGCAGGGCAACACTTTGGCATACAGCTGAGAAGCTATATCCTTTATCAGTACCACCAATGCCAGGTGACGCAACCTTTGCTGCTGGAACAACTCAGAGAATGGGGTGTTGATATTTCTAGCGGCCAAGTTAACCGACTTCTGACAGAAAAACACACCAATTTCCATATGGAAAAGGATGACTTACTAGAAAAAGGTTTGAAGAGCCGAGGTTATATCACCACAGATGATACCGGGGCCCGACATAAAGGAAAGAATGGATTTGTGACGCATATAGGCAACGAATGGTTTGCCTGGTTTCAAAGCAGTGACAGCAAAAGTCGTATCAACTTCCTGTCATTACTACGGGCAGGACGAAGCGATTATCATATAAATGACGCAGCCCTGAATTATATGAAAGCACATAAATTGCCTGCCACCCAGTTAACACGTTTGTCAAACTCCGCGTGTATCCAGTTCAACTCACAAGCGCAGTGGCAGGCACATCTGGAACGGCATGGTATAAATCAAAAACGACACCAGAAAATTGCCACTGAAGGGGCTTTACTGGGATGTGTACTCGCAGACTCTGAACTGGAAAAACTAGCGGTTGTCAGTGATGGTGCGGGTCAGTTTAATGTATTACAGCATGGATTGTGCTGGGTTCAT
>JAAGZN010000453.1 GCA_024206165.1 Bacteroidota bacterium | reverse complement strand
TCTACTGATATTCGTAGATTGATTTACACTACAAATGCAGTAGAGGGTTATCATCGTCAAGTACGAAAAGTAACAAAAACTAAAGGTAGTTTTACCAATGATATGTCTTTATTGAAGTTGGTTTATCTGGCGACAAAAAATATATCAAAAAAATGGATTTCTCCAGTAGCAAATTGGAGCTTGACTTCTCAACAATTGGCTATCAAATTTGGGGATAGGATGCCTTTGGAAATTAATATTTCTAATGCCTAGACAGACTTTAATTTACAGCCTCTTGATAGATATAGTTAGGATTGTATATAAACTCTCTTTACTCTTTCATTAACTTGACTTAAGATTTCATATGATATAGTGCCTACTTTATTTGCCAATTCATCAATTGATTTGTCTTTTCCAAAAATTATTACCCTATCTCTCTCATTAACATTCTCAATATCTGTAATATCGATCATGCACATATCCATACAAATATTTCCAATAATAGGCGCAAGTGTATTATTAATTAGAACATTAGCTTTTCTATTACCCATAATTCTACCAAACCCATCTGCATAACCAATAGCTATAACAGCAATTTTTGAATCTCTTTTCAGTATTTCTTTTCTATTATAACCAATACTTGAGCTTTTAGGCAAATATTTAATTTGAGAAATTGATGTTGATAAACAATTTGATGGCTCTAAACTATTCAAATATTCTTTATTCACCCCTACCCCATGAAGACCAATTCCTAATCTTACCATGCCATATTGAAATTGTGGAAATCTTAATATGCCAGAGGAATTTAATAAGTGTTTAATAGTTTTATATTTTAAAGCTTGTTCTATTTGGTTAGCTATTTTTAAAAATAGGCTTGCTTGCTTATTGGTATATTTATCATCTTCATGTGATTCAGATGATGCCAAATGACTTAATATACTTTTAACTTTTAATTTTGAGTTTTTTAATATATTTAATAAATCATCAATATCATTCTGCAAAAATCCCAATCTATGCATGCCTGTATCAACTTTAATATGAATGCTTGGATAGATTAATTTTAAATTATTTTTTGTTTTTGCTATAAATGCTTTCAATAAATTAAAACTATATAATACAGGCTCTAAGTTAAATTTTATCAAATCATCAAAAGACTCAATGGTTGGATTCATAACTAGTATTGGCAATGTAATACCATTTTTTCTAAGCCTTATTCCTTCATCTGCATATGCAACTCCTAAATAGTCTATTCTATGATATTGTAATAAATTAGGAATTTCAAAGCTACTGCTTCCATATGAAAAAGCTTTTACCATTACCAATAGTTTTGTATCATTTTTTAATTTTGATCTAAAGAAGTTGAGATTGTGTGTAATTGCATTAAGATCGACTTCTAATATGGTTTCATGATTTTTTTCTTGTAGTTTATTTACAATATTTTCAAAATTAAATTTACGAGCTCCTTTTATTAATATTAATTCATTTTTAAAAGCTAAATTGTCATCTAATAAAAATGATTCTGTTGTAGGATAAAAAGTTGTTTTAAATTTATTAAATGAGGATTTAAATTGAGTAAGATCTTGACCTATTCCTAATATTCTATTAATTTCTTTTGTTTTTAACAGATTTGCAATCTTTAAATAAAATTGTTCTTTACTTTCCGATATTTGCATAAAATCTGATAAGATAATTGTTTTCTTTAGATTTGTAGAATTTTGATCTTCCATAAATTCTAATGCTGCATTTAAGCTTATTATATCATTGCTATAACTATCATCAATAATCTGACATTCATTAACTCCTTTTTTTAAAGTCAACCGCATTGGTATTGATTTAAAAAACTTAATAGATTTCTTTATCAGATCAATGTCTTCGAATTCATTTAAAAGAAAAATTATACAATGTGTAGCATTTTCTAAATTTATTTTATCTTTAAAGGAAACTTCAAATTTATGTTTAGAATTGATTTCAATTATTGTTTTTGTTGAATTTTCTGATATATATTCAACATAATATTGAGAGTTTTTATTATTTCTTGACCAAGATATTAATCTATTATTATGTTGTTTGATTAACTCTTGTAATGCTTCATCAATTATTTTATTATCATCATTGTAATAAATTTTATCACAATTTTTAAATAGGATAGTCTTTTCTTTAGCTTTATGATAATCAGATTTAAATCCTTCTTCATGAGCTGAGCCTAAGTTTGTAAAAATACCAATTGTTGGATTAATGATATTTGATAGATTTATCATTTCTGATGGTGATGAAATACCTGCTTCAAAAATGCCATATTGATGGCTATCATTTATTTTTAAAATTGATAATGGTACTCCAATTTGAGAGTTATGACTTTTAGGGCTTTTTACAATCTTATATTTTAAAGAAAGGGATTGAGATAGCCATTCCTTTATTATTGTTTTTCCATTGCTTCCTGTTATTCCTATTATTGGTATATTAAATTTATTTCTATGATAATTTGCTATGTTTTGTAGAGCGATAATAGAATTATCAACTAAGATAATATTAGCTTCTGGAAGTTGTTGCAAATCTATGTTTTGATCTTCTATTATAAATTGTCTTATCCCTTTTTGATAAAGATCATAAATAAATTGATGACCATCATGATTGTCGCCTTTAATAGCAATGAAAAGAGTTTCTTGAGAAATTAATATCTTTCGAGAATCTAAACTTATTTGATTGATAAGCATAGATTGAATATTTTGAATATATTTTCCAGAAGTTATCTTTAGTATATGATCTGAATAGATTATTAAATTGTTATCTTCTTTGAAAAGAATATTAGTCATTATTGTCAATATTTATACTAGATATAAGCCAAATTTTATCTTTAAGAGATTATTAATAGTACTCAAGCAAATTAAGAAGTTTCATAAATGTATATTTGATGTATCAATTGAACTTGTTCATTTTTATCTATTTTAGCTTTAATAATAGAATATTTATAACAAAAGTCTGTTGTCTCTTTATAATCATCAAATTTTCCAATAAAGCTTTTCAAGAAATCTCCAACACTTTTTTTCCCATGAGAATCAAATATATAGAATTTACCTTGTCCATTGCATAACATACCCCAAGATTCTAATCCATTTCTAATATTAGCTTTAATTAATTTGTTTTCTTTTACTGCTCTTTCTTGAATATCTTTGAAGGCATTTAATAGTTGTTGTTTATTTCCTAATTCTTTAGGATTTTCATTTTTAATTTTCAGGTTAAGAAGCTTTAATGTAACTGTAATTTCTGTAGCTTCCGACTTTCTGAAATTTTCAGGAGCTAAATCTTTATATTTTTGTAGAGCCTTATTAACAATATCATCAGGATCAAGACTTAGAGGATCAATATCTTCTTTAGCTTGTACTAAAAATTCGGCTGCCGCAAATGTACAAACACCGTTTCCTTTACCAAATTTCTTTCTATTAAGACTAATAATTTTTCCTTCTTCATTTGTTTGTATTTCTATCTTTTCAGTTGGAATATTATTTAATTTATCAATATCTATTAATATTTTTCTATTTTTTATAGCCATACCTGCATTTTCCAATTTTTTATTTTTATAACTAATTTTTAATAATTCAATTTTACCATCCATATTAGCTTCCAAATTATCACTTTTGCTAGAGTTTTGAATTAAAGTATTCCAGCCTTTATATCTAATATTAATACGATCTCTTTTTGGTGTTGCATTAGTTATACTATATTTTATTGTATTTAAAGGAATATTTTTTTCTTCAATAAATACTTTTAAAGTATGTGGATTATTCTGTTGATGGTATTTTCCAAATTTAAATTTTAAATTTTTATTATTCTTTAAATTAGATTTCTGATCGTCACCTTCCTTTTGGATTTGAGTTGATGTATTAATTGGAGGGGTAGGATCATCGGATGTGGGTTTTGGATTTGATGGATTTGCAGGTTTTGGATTTGGTGGATTTGCAGGTTTTGGATTTGGATTCGGAATTGGAGGATTTATTTGTTTTGAGTTAGTAGAAGAATTAGAAAGGTTTAGATCATCAACAGAATCATATCGGCTTGAATTATTGTCATTCGTTTCATTACCATCATTGCAATAACAAATGAATAATAAAATTAATAAATAGTAAATAGTTCTTGCTTTCATAGCGCTTCAAGGAAATATAGTTTTATAATCCTGTACTTCCATATCCTCCTGCTCCTCTTTCCGTTTCAGTCAATAACTCAGCTTGATTCCATTCTACTCTTTCATGTTTAGAAATTACAATTTGAGCGATTCTATCACCATCTTTGATAGTAAAATTTTCATCAGAATGATTTATTAATAAAACTTTAAGTTCACCTCTATAATCAGAATCTATTGTTCCAGGAGAATTTAAAACCGTCAAACCATGTTTAAATGCTAACCCACTCCTAGGTCTCACTTGGGCCTCATAACCAACAGGTAATTCTATTGATAGTCCAGTACCTATTAATTTTCTTTCATCTGATCTTATAGTAATATCTTCTTTTATATTTGCCCTAATATCCATGCCCGCAGAATGACTTGTTTCATAGTTTGGCAATGGATGCTTTCCTTTATTTATTATATTAACTTGCATAATTTTGAATGAAATTTAAAATCAAAAACACTTAGGCTAATATATACAATTTTTTTGAATAATTATAATAACTTGAAATTTGATATAGGACTTTTTTAGTTCTTTAATAATCAATGGAATGAAGTTAAGCCTTTTATTTTATTATTATAGATCTCTCTCAAACTTAAGACGATAAAATATATATAAAATTATAATTATGAGCAATACAAAAGATCTGATTCCTTAACTTCATTACATTGAATGCTTATTAAATTTGTAGAGTTTATTATCTATTATTTTCAAAAAATAAATACCATGAGAATACTCCAAATATATTACCTAATAGTCTACCTATCTTAAAAGATGAATTATTTATTGTATTTTCTAATGGTGTAAATGGAGGCTTATATGAAGAGTTGTTTGTAGAAGGATTGAACTTACCAGTACCAATTTCTAATAATACTCCATATCTATAACGTAAATATTCTTCATATTTTCTTCTTTTTTTTTTACATGGAGTTATTAAACGAAAATTATCACATATACAACAACAGCTTCCACAAATTAATCCTCCTATACATTTTGACCAATTATAACAACAATCACAATCAGATCCTATCTCATAATCCATGTCTTTTTGGTCATATGAACCTTCATTTTCTTTTTCAATTCTAAATGTATTTTTATGTGCTGGTTTTCTATGAGTTACAGTAGATTCTAAATTATTATTGCTTTGTAAATTTTTTGATTCGTTTAGATTGCAAGAAAACAATAATATAGATAATCCAAAAATAGTTTTAATTAATTTCATATTAGTTAAATTTAAAAGTTAATAAATAAGTATAAAATATATGATTGCAAATAACCTAAAAATGAAATTAAAAAACAAAAAATAATATTTAATATTTTAATATTTATATTAAAAGTTGCTTCTCTAAGTTAAAATTTATTTTACTATAAAAACATTTATAGTTTCTAAATTCACTTATATTTATTTTGTCAGATCTATGAATTTTTAAATTTCATTTTATTGAGCAATTTATTAGAAGAAACAAAAAATTTAATGAAAATAACATTCTCATTTTTATAAAATTTTAAATAAATAGAACTAAATAATATTAAAGCAATTTTAAGTATTAATTATATTAATAAAAAATTCAAATTGAATATCTTAATGACTTAATGATCTTATAAATAAAACAATATTTTATTTATCATAAATCTCAAAATAACTTATCTATGCTTTATTTATTAATATTTGTTTTAATTTTATAAAAATTAAAACAAATACTTTTAAATTTTAATTTGATATTTGTAGTAAGTTTTTTAAATTATAAAAACCAGTTTATAATGATTAATAATATATCTAAATTTTCAATAATATTTTTATGCATATACTGCAATACTATTAGTACAAGAACTTATATGATTTCACCTAATCAAAATAATATAAATACAACTTCACCAAAAAATATTAAACAATCAACTAGCCCAACAAATGTAAATATGACACCATTATCATTGCCTAATTTATCAACAAATTTATATTCAAGCTTTATATTTACTCCAGATCAAACACAAACTTTGAATTATGTATTAGTTCCTTTAGAAAATATAAGTCCTAATTATACTTTAGATCAATCTTACCAAAATTTAAATTTTAATTACAACAATATCATTCAAACTCAACCATTTGATATTCAAACTTCTTCAAGTATTTTAAATCCAAAGAATAATATTATTGCTAAATCAAATATCGATAAACAACAACTTCAAATAAATAAACTTATAACGCCTATCGATGAAAAATATAAAAATATTACTTTAAACCATCATTCAAGATTGATCGAAATGGGTATAGATATGAACAAAGTATTCAAAACCTTAGATCAAAATGAATATGAAATTAATAGGCTTAAAAAAGAAATTAAAAGATTGCAGAATAATAAGAAAAGGACTAATTATAAAACAAAAAGAATTAAGAATAGAAAAATAAAAAAATGGAAAATAAAACAAAGTAATGAATATTCTTCAAATTCAATAGGATATTCTTCATTCACAAGTTCTTCAAAAAATAATTCAACTAATGAAGATAGTAATAAATCTAATTTAATTTCATCAGAAATGATAGATTCTGAAAGAAGTATTTTATCACCTAATTCTTCAAAAAATAATTCATCAAATAGCATAGAAGATAATGATCCTGAATTTATTGATAAAGCAGATTCAGATATGTCTAGTAATAATGAGATGATAATAAATCATTTAGTAATATCTGGTGATGAATTAAATAATGATGAAAAATTAAAAGAGATTGATAATTTAAGTATATCAAGTAAAATCAAAGTACAAACAAGTCTAGATATTATTAATGATTCAGATGATTTTGAGGAAGTAAATACTAGTATTAAAAATTATAAAAATGAAATAGAGCTTCCTCCATTACCTCCTACTAATGATATACATAAACAAAATAATAACTTTAATAATAAATCAAATATTAAACAGAATAAGAAAAGTAAATCAAGAAGTAAAAGACATAAAAACAAAAATATAAATAACACTGAACAACAAACGAAAAAGATTTCATTGAAATTAAAAAATGAAGAAATTACTAAAACAACTAATAAACAAAAAAAGCGTAAAAATAAAAAAGCATCAAAACAAAAACTTTCTCTAAAAAGTAAGAATAAGAGAAAATCAAGGTCTAAAAATAAAACCAAATTAATTAAAACAAATTGGGACTCTTGTACAAAAGATGAAAAACAAATAGATAAATCACTTGTTAATTGTAATTCCAAATTTATTGAATTGAAAGATATGATTAAAAACTATAGAACAAAAAAAAATTGTTCAATAAATGTTTCCACAGAAGAAAATTTTGAAATAAAATATGACTTAGAGGCATTTAAACTTTATTCAGAATTGCTTCATGATATTTCGGAAAAAGAAAATAGAGTTAAAATTAAAGATTACATTAACAAAAGTCTTGGGGAAGTTTTTATTAAAATTTTGGATAGATTATATATTAAAACAAGACTTTTTCAAAAATTATTTAAAATGAATTCAAAAAATAAATTAAAGAAGTTTTGTATCGAAGATTTATATATAGAGATCTTAAAGTGTCAAAAAAGTCAAATAAAAACTTTCTTAACAGAAATGAAACATTATTTGACATACTTTTACAAGAAAAAACAAGATTATAATATAAGCAAAAATCGTTTCAGACTTATAAAAAGTGAACTCAATGAAAAATATTTTTCTTTAGATTCAGATGAACAAAAAATATTAAAAGGTATTACAAAATTAAGTTGTTTTGCAGAATATTTTAAAGATTAATTGAACAACCTCTAATTTATATCTTATACTGGGGGACCATATTTGTTTTCTTTTTCATCTCCAGGAAATAAAGCCAGAAAAATACTCAATATTGGAATTAAAATCCAAAATCCACTTTTATCTAAATCATGCATTCTTCTAACTAATAATGAAATATTAATTAATAAATAGATTATCAACGATATTGTAAATAAAAATCCAAAATTTTCGCCCAAAGTATCACGATTATAAAGGAAAGTTAAAAATATATTATTCCAAAAAACAATAAATATCCAATATTCCTTTCTTGATGTTCTACCTTTAAAAGTGAAAGATAATTCAAATGGTCTTAAAAAATATTTTTTTATAAAATTCATAAATTATTTATCTTGAATGTTTTAAATATAAATTTTTAATTTTAATATTCTTCTTTTTCTCTAACAATGCTTTATCTTCTTTTGTAAATTTATTCATTTTAAGGTATAATTCTATTAATTTATATCTTTGATTATTTTTTTCATTATCATCTTCAAAATAATATTCATCAAACTTTTTATTATCATTAATTAATAGAGCCAAAGGAGTATTTCCCTTTTTATTAGTTTTTAATTTAATTTCTTTTAAGGATAGAAGATAACTTATAACTTCAGCATTCCATGACAAATGTAATATGGTATTACCATCATTATCTACAGAATTTAAATATTTTGTAATATTTTGGAATTTATTGTTGTATGCTTTTAGCAATGTTTTAATTTTATCTAAATTATTTGGAGAATAAAGTAATGGATTTTCTCCGTTTTTATTTTTAATCAATATATCAGCTCCATTATTTATTAAGAGATCACATATTTTTTGGCTATATGCAAAATGTAAATCTGTATTTAAATCATTAGTTTGAGAATTTATATCAGCTCCATTTTCAATTAAATATTTTTTGGTCTCAAAATCATATGAATTATTAAGAGCTGAATATCCATGATTATTTTTTATATTGATATATTTTTTAAGATCACCATACTTCTTCTTATATTCTTCAACTAATACTTTTGTAATAAGAAAATTATAAGAAGAAATTAATGGTGTATTACCATAATTATTTTTTAATAAAGGATTAGCTCCATTTTTTATTAATATTTCTGCTGCTTTTTCATCATTAACTAAATGTAAGGGAGTATTGCCATCTAAGTCTTTCTTATTAATAAATTTCTTTATGTTAGAGTATTTTTTTAACAAATCCTCAATTAATAATTGTGTCATATTAAAATTTTTGGAATAATGTAAAACCAAAGCTTTTTCTTTATTTTCTATAGTTGTATCTGCTCCATTATTTATTAATTCTTTAACTACCTTTTCATCTTCAGCTAAATGTAATGGCGTATTTCCAAAAATATTTTGTTTATTTATGAGCTCTTTTGGGTTTTGATGCTTTTTAATATGATCGATTAATAATCTAGTTACTTTATAATTTGAAGAAAAATGCAATGGTATATCATCATTTTTATCAAGAGCAAAAATATCAGCTCCATTATCAATTAAAATTTGAGCTATCTTCTCATTAGCTGCATTATGAAGAGGGGTTTGTTCATATTCACTATTTTTACTATTTACTTTAGCGCCGCTATTAATCAGTAATTGTATATATTTTTCAGAAGCTGCTATAAATAGAGGGGAATTTTTATATTTATTTTTTTTATTTACATATTGGCTTAATTTACCTTCTTCTTTAGCTTTAGATAAAATTAAATTAATTAAATCTTCATTTTTTTCTTTACTTACAAAAAAGTGTAAAGGAGAATCATAATAATTATCAAGAGCAAAAATATCAGCTCCATTATCAATTAATAATTTTGCTATTTTTACATTCTTAACATTATGTAATGGAGTTTCTTGATAATTATTCTTTATATTTACTTGTGCTCCTTTTTTAATTAAGAATTCAGCAACTTTATAATCTTTAACATAAAATATAGATGAGCATCCATATTTATCTTTAAAGTTTATATATCTTTTTACATTCTTGTGTTTTTTTTTATATGCATGTATAAGTAGATCTGCAATTTTAATATCTTCAATATAATGAAAAGGAATTTGACCCAATTGATTTTTTATTTCTACATCTGCTCCTAATTTTATTACATAATCTGCAATTTTATAATTTCTGGTAGCATGCAAAACAGTATTTCCAAATTTACTTTTCAAGTTAATATATTTTTTAATATTTTTGCCTTGTTTTTTGCAAGCATCAATTAGAATTTTAATAATTTTTATGTTCTCTACTGTATGTAAAGGAGTATATTGTTCATTAAATTTAATATAGTCTTCTACTGAATTTTCATGTAATTCTATTACTTTTTTTATATTAGGAATTTTAGCAATCTGCTTATAATATTTAGGATCTATATCATAAGTTTTAGCAAAAATATCAGCTCCATTATCAATTAAAAATTTTGCTATTTTTGGGTCATCAACAGTATGTAATGCAGTTCTCCCTAATATATCTCTTTTTTCTAAAAGTGATTTAACTTCTCCATGTTTTTTCTTATATTTTGTTAAAATTAATTTAGCACCTTGTAAATTATTAACTCTTTGCAGTTCAGAAAAATTATATATTTTGGCAATTTTTTTATTTTTAAAGTAGGGATAGCCATAATATGAAATTAATATCATCACACCAATTATACTTAAAAATATCTTTCTTTTTGTCATACCTTTCTCTTTATATTTTACAGGTGGCAATCCATATTTATTTTTTTTATTTTCTCCTCGTCGGCATGCTAAAATAAAAGTAACATAAGGAATAGGAATTAGTATCCACGCTCCACTTTTTCCTATATCATGCATTCTCCTTACTCTAGAAGATATCAATGCACAAATTGAGAGAATAAAAGTTAATAGAAATGGAAAATAAAATTGAAATAAATATAAAATTATATATTTAGAGGATACATGATTTTTAAATATCTTAATAAGAAATTCTGTTGTAAATATTAGTGCAATAAGAGATCCCAAAAAGATAAATTGATTTAAAAAATATAATACCCAATATTCCTTTCTAGATATCCTACCCTTAAATGTAAAAGCTAGTTTATAATTTTTTAATAAATAATTTTTTAAAAAATTTTTCATATTTTAAATTGTCAATTGACTTTCAAATAAAATTTAAAATTTCAATTTTTTTCGTTAGTTAAGTTTTTTAAAAACAATATAATCAATTAAATCATTTTCATTATTTTCTTCAAATAATATTTCAAGTAATAAATTTTTATTAATTATTCGACTTTTCAAAGCAAAGAAATAAAAGGATTTATATTTTATAATATTTTTCAATTTTAATTTAGATAATAATATTTTCTTTTTTTCTTCTTTAGTTTTGTCTGTAGAATTTTGGTTCAATTTTGAACAAACTTCTTCTATAATTTGGTTTAAGTCAAAAAGGTTTTTATTGAATTGAGAATTAATTTGATTTAAGTCATTAATTACTTCTAGATATGCGGGATCTATCTCTTTGTTTTTGTCTTTATCCTTAATCATTTTTAAACCAATATCAGTTAAAACTTTTTTAAAATATTTAACTTTAGAATCTAGCTCCTCTTTAGTTAATTCTTTTTTTTGAGTAGCATTATATGATTTTTTAAAAATACCTACAATAAATTTTATTAATGATTTTTTATCTTTTCTATCAAATAATATTTGCATAATTTCATATAAATTTTCTGATTTTATTAGCTTAGAATGACTTTTATGCATCTTATTATTTATTAAATTATAATATGGCTTAAACTTTAATAAATCAGATATGTTTATATGCAAATTTGTAATATTCTCTAAAGATTCAAAAATACAATCTGCTACCAATCCTTCATTTCTCATTTCTAGAAATTCATTTATCGTCATATTATGTTTTTTCTTTATAATATTAGATAAGATCAAATAAAAATTTTTATTTTTAATAGAAATCATAAATTGTTTACTTAAATCTTTGTAAATCGATGTACATGAATTTATCAGTAACTCATTTAGTTTGTGAATTTTTTTATCCAAAATTATCAAATCATCTCCTTCAATATTATTTTTAGAATAAATTTTATTTAAATCTCCAACTAACAAATCAATTTGATTTTTATTGATTAATTCTTTTTTATTTCTAATTCTTTTTTTTGCTGAAATTGTCAAAAATGAATAAAAAATTAGAATCAACGTTTTGCAATATATATAGGGTATTTTATTTTTCGACATAATGCTATTATTTATATATCTTTAATATTAAATTTAAAAATTACCACTAATATAACGAAAAAATATTAATTTATCAATTTTTATTTTTTCTAAAATTATAATTCATGATTATTTGTTTATAAATTTATCAGTTTTTTTTTATAATTTTCTTGTTTACAAAAAGAAACTTTATTTTTTTTCTTAATTTTCTATATCAATAATATTTTTAACTTATATGTCTGGGATTTCTTTATTTCTTTATAATTATATAAAATCAATGAGATTATACTATGCATTCATAACTGGAATTTCTGGATGGGTTGGAGTTTCATTTTATGAATTTTTAAATCCTAATTCTTTGAATAGGCATATTAAAATTTGTATTTTATCAATGTTATTTTTGAGTTGGGGTATCAATCAAATAATCAATGACTTTTTAGGATTAAAAGAGGATAAAATCAATGCTCCCAACAGACCTATGGTTAATGGTAATTTAAAAGTAAAACCAGCTTTATTACTAACAATATTATTATTGACACTAATGTCTATTATAACATATTTTTTAAACCCTTTGGCATTAATTCCAGCGATTTCAGGAATTATTTTGAATGTAATTTATCAATATGCTAAATCTTTTTCATTATTAGGAAATTTAATTTTTGGAATTATGATAGCAATGTGTCCAATTTATGGGTTTTTAGCTTGTGGCCCACTTTTATTTACATTAAATTATTTAAATATCCTTTCTGTCTTATCTATAATTACTTTTCTAAATGGTCTCATGACTTATTATACTTATTTTAAAGATTATTTAGGAGATAAAGAAACTGGGAAAAATACTTTTATTGTTAAATATGGAATTCAAGTTTCTAAAAATTTAGGTTTAGCTGCTCCTTTAATTTTTATTTTGATGATATCATTTTTTTTATTTAAAAGTAATTTAATGAATGATTTAGTAAATAATAATGAATTTATTTTTTGTAGTATAATATCTGCATTTTTACTTCTTTGGACTGGCTTTGCTTATTTTAAAAATCCTATTGGTAAAAAAACTTATTTTAATTTATCTACAAATATTAGAGCTTGTTGCGCTTCACAATGTGTTATAATTTCAATTTTTAATAGACAGCTTTCTTTATTTTTATTAATTTCTAGTTATATTTTTATAGGTTTCTTATTTAATTATTACTCAGATGAATTATCATGAAGTTTTTAACCGGATTCAGAAAAAAGTTAATATTTTTAAAGATATCAATACATATTGCATTTAAATATTTATTTAAAATACCCATTTATAGATATCCAAGATTTATTTATCAGTGTTATTTATTATTAAATAATTTTAGACATAATAAAGTAGTTAAAATATTAAATACTTATAAACTCCAACTTTATTTACCAGCTTATCCATCAAAAGCTTTCTTTTATGCTCTCCAAAGCAAATTGTTAAGAAAAATTCCAGGACCGGTATCAACCGTATTTTCAATGACTAAGGCATGCAGCTATAAATGTCCACATTGCTATCAAAGAAATGATAAAGGAAGAGATTTAGATGAAAATAAATTAGAAGAGACTTTATTAAAAATAAGAGATAAGGGGGTAGCCTTCTTTAATATTGAGGGTGGTGAACCTTTTATTAGATTTGATAGATTATTAAAATTAATTAAAAAATTAGATGACAGATCTGAAATTTGGATAAATACAACAGGCGCTCATTCAACTAAAGATAAATTATTAGAACTTAAAAGAAATAATGTATTTGGCTTTATGGTTTCAATACATTCTGCTGATTCCACAACTCATGATAATTTTACTAGAATAAAAGGCGCATTTGATGTTGCTTGCGATTTTATTAAAATATGTAAAGATATTGGTTTTGCAATTGCAATAAATAGTGTTTTATCGGAAGAAGAATTAAAACAAGGAAAACTCAAAGATTTAATGAATCTTGCAAAAGGTTTAAATACAGATTATGTCCAATTAATTCATCCTAAACCTTCGGGGGGATGGCTTCATAAAAAAGAAGAAATGCAAAAAGAAGAAAAGTTTATAACTAAAGTAGAAAAAGAACATATTAAATATAATTCTTCTAAAATGTCTGAATATCCTTCTTTGTCAGCACAAGTATTTGAAGAAAGAAAAGAAGGATTGGGATGCACAGCTGGAGCAATAGATAGATTTTATATTAATGCAAATGGAGAAGTTCAGCCATGTGAATTCTTAAATATTTCTTTTGGTAATGTTAATGATGAAGAATTTGAAGTGATTTATGATAGGATGAGATCTTATTTTAAAACTCCTCGATTAGATTGGCTTTGCTGTACTCAAGCTGAAGATATTGCTAAAATTATGAAAAAGTATAATTTATTTAGAACCCCATTGCCTTGGAAATATACTAAAGAGTTAGTTGATAATTGGGATAGAGGTGAAGAAACTAAGATTTATAAAAAAATAGGAATTTATAATAAATAATGAGAATAATTGCTAATCCTTCTTCTAATTCAGAAAAAGGAAAGAAAAGATGGAAGTATTGGAAACAAAAATTAAAAGAAAAGATTATGCATTTTGATTTTTTGACTTCTAAATCCAAACAAGATATTATTAATTTAGCTAGTCAATCTAATGAAGATATCGCTGTTGTTGGTGGAGATGGAACTATCAATGCTTGCATTAATGGTATCATGAATTCTAAATATAAAAATATATCGCTCGGAGTGTTATATGCTGGCACAAGTCCTGACTTTTGTAATTTTAATTCTATTCCAACTAATCCAAAAGAAAGTTTTAAAACATTAGTTAATAACAAAAAGAAAAAAATTGATTTAGTAGAATTATGTTACATAAATAAGGAAAATAATAAAGTATATGAATACTTTGCATGTAGTTGCAATATTGGTGCAGGTGCTCAAGTTGCTAAATTTGCTAATAGATGGAGAAAAATTTTTGGAGATAAGCTTGGAACAGGTTTTGGAGTTTTGAAGTCTATATTATTTTTGAAAAATTTTAAAGCTGAACTTAAAATTGATGATCAAGATTATATATTTAATAATGTTAATCATATCATAATAATTAAAAATCCTTATATCGCTTCTGGTCTAAAACTTAATTTGGAAGTTGCTCCAAATGATGGAAAACTATATGTCTTAGTTATTAATAACAAAAATAGAATTCAACTTCTTAATATTTTAAAAGATTTTTATAATGGAGAAATTGCAAATCGTAAAGATATATTTTTGAAAATCTGTAAATCAATTTCTTTAAAAACAAATCCTAATCAAATGATAGAATTTGATGGAGATCCTTATGGTAAACATGCAATTGATGATATTATTCATTTTAAAATATTAACCAAAAAATTATCTTTAATTTGTTAAAATGTTTGAAATAGATTATATAAATAATTTTATTAAGGGATTTAAAAAAAGTAAAGATCAGATAAATAAACCTTTCGAAAGTGATTGTGAAATCTTAAAATTTGGCAATAAACTTATGGGTATAACAATTGATGATTTTGCCAAAAAAGAAGATTTTTTTGATGATAATAATCTTTATAATTTGGGGGAAAATTTAGCAATAGCAACAATTAGTGATCTCTTTGCTTCTGGTTGTACTCCAAAATTTTATTTGCACTCAATAGTTAATCCTAAAAATAATTCTAAATTTGCATTAAAAATTTCTCAAGGTATCAAAGAAGTTTTAGAGCTTTGTGATACCTTTTTAATTGGAGGGGATATTGGAACTTCAAAAAGGTGGAGGTATAATGGTGTTGCCATTGGTGAATTTAAAAATGAACCAATTACCAGAATAATGCCTAAGAAATTTCAAAATTTATGGGTAACAGGAACTTTAGGTGGAATGAATTTGAATGCTTACAAAAAGAAGTTTAAGAATAATTTAAATTTAAGACTTAAAGAATCTAAATATATAAAAGAAAAAGCATTGGCTTGTATTGATACAAGCGGAGGACTTATGGAAAGCCTTTGGACTTTATTTGTTCTTAATCCAAAAATGAGATTTTATATTGATTCTTCTAAAATCCCTTATCATAAATCTGTTATTGATTTTTGTGATCAAACAAAAACTCCTATAGAAGCTTTCATATTAGCTGGTGTTGGTGAATATGAACTTTTATTTTCTGCTGATAAAGATAAGAATTTTATAAATGCAACAAATATAGGTTATATAGAATCTGCTGATTTATCTGAGTTCTATTGGAATAATAAAATTATCAAAGATTCTCCTCCTAATGCTCGGGAATTTAGATTTAAGATTAAATATTTGTATGAATTAAAAAAGTATATTAACAAAAATTTAAAGCATACTAGATGTAAGTCATAATGCTTCTTTTAATGATAATAACTATAGTTTATTTTCTATGATTTTAAATCAAAATACAATTATGTCTAAAAACAAATTTGAAGATTATCTAAAAACAGATGGTGGCAATGATGATATTTTTAAAAAAATTTATGAAGTAGAAAAATACTTTAAAACAAATATTAACGAAGGAGAACAAGGTCTTGGTTTTCAATTATTAGAATCTGCCAATAATAGAGTTAACATTAAAGATCGAAAAGGGAATATTAGAAAATCCATAATGTTAGGTTCTAATTCTTATCTAAATCTAACTTCTCACCCAAGAGTTGTTAAAGCAAGTATTGAAGCGATTCAGAAATATGGCTATGGTATGGGAGCAGTATCTTTATATGCCGGAATTACCGATTTACATAGAGAACTTGAAGAATTAATATCTAAATTTCTTGGAACTGAAGATACCATATTATTTCCAAGTGGATATGGCACAAATATTGGAGTGATATCTGCTATATGTAGAAAAGATGATGTAATCATTAATGATAGTGCTAATCATGCTTCCATCTTTGATGGCTGTTTAGTTTCTGGTGCAAAGATTAAAATTTACCCTCATAATAAAATCAATCTTTTAGAACATGTATTATCTAAATTGCCAAATGAGCAAAAAGGTAGATTGATTATTACTGATGGTGTATTTTCTATGCATGGGGATTTGGCTCCTTTAGATCAAATAGTTGTGTTAGCTGAAAAATATAAAGCAAGATTAATGGTTGACGATGCTCATGGCTTAGGAGTTGTAGGGCCTACAGGTAGAGGTACTGCTGAAGAATTTGGGGTTCAGGATAAAGTTGACTTAAATGTAGGTATGCTTAGTAAATCTCCAGGAGGACTTGGTGGATATTGTTCTGGAAAGAAAAATATTATTGACTTTTTAAGATTGTATTCTAGAACTTACTTTTTTTCAACTGCTATGCCCGCTTCTATAATTGCTGGATTAATTGAAGTTTTTAAAATGTTTTTGGAAGATAAAGCAGGGCGTAAGAAACTTTGGGACAATATTAATTACTTAAAAAGCAATTTGAATAAATTAGGTTTTCATACTGGAGAAGCTAAATCTGGTATAATCCCAATAATTGTTGGAGATGAAGAGAAGCTTATTAATTTTCATAAAGATTTAAGAGAAGCAGGTCTTTATACCAATATTGTTTCTTATCCTGCAGTAAGAAGAAAAGAATGTAGACTAAGACTATGTGCTATGTCCTCTCTAACAATTTCTGATATGAATGAGGCTATATCTATTTTAAAGAAGTTTGGGCAAAAATATGATTTATACTAGAGGTATATCAAAATGTATCTAAAACCGATTATCAGATATTCTTCAAATGGAAATAGTATAATAAGTGTTTAACTTCTTTCTTCTGCTAATTCTAAAGTTTGTTCTATATCTATATACGAATTTCTAAATGAGCTCTTTAAAAAATATAAGTTCATTAAAATAATGAGAATTATAAAACAAAGTAAAACAGACCCAATGATTACACCCAAAGTTATTCCTGCAATTTGCCCACCATCCAAATTCTCGCTTTTATTTTTATTTATACATTTTTGATATGCTTTTTTATAATCGGCATCAGTAATAATTATATTTTCTTCAATACTTAATAGCCTTCTCCTTGCAATAGTACAATTACATTCCATTCTAATAAAACACCCTTCTCGAAATCCTGGATCTATTAAACCACAAGAATTTTGAGTGCACCTTTTTGATATATTTGCATTTTCAAAAAAAGGGTCACAAGTACAATTTGTACAACTCGAATTACCCCAAAATGAACTGACAGAAAATTGACTCAGATTTGGATTTGCTTCACATTCATCTAGTATAGCACCTACCCTATCTTCTACATTACTTGGAGGAGCTATACAATTAACAGGAATTGTAGGCTCCATTGTTGGATTGGATGTGGGATCATTTGTGGGATTTTCTGTAATAGTACAATCACATTGCATTACGACACTACAGCCACTTACAACAGTACTAAGAAAACAACTACTACTATTACATCTTGCAGATATAAATTCATCCTCATAAAAAGGGTCACAATTGCAATCCGTACAAAAAGGACCACCCCATAATAATGCTACTGGGAATTGAGTATTATTTGGATCTTGAGCGCACTTAGATACTATATCACACTTAATTGTAAAAATATCAGAAAAACTAGGATTACAGATAAGAGTGGGAGCTTTTGTAGGATTTGATGTCGGATCATTGGTGGGATCTGATGTCGGATCATTTGTAGGATCTAATGTTGGATCATTTGTGGGATCTGATGTCGGATCATTTGTGGGATATAAAGTGGGTTCTAAAGTAGGTTCTGATGGTGAATTGGTTGGAATATTTGAAGTAGGTTTAATTGATGGCATCTCAGTACTAGGTTTGTATTTAGTTGGACTTGATATTGTTGGCCCTCTTTTTAATAGCATCTCACAACAGTCTTCTTTGATCTCACTACTATCTGATCCAGAACTATCTTGATACCAATCTATACATTCTTGAGACCACTGATTTGTGGGATATTCTAATGTATATGATTCTGAGAAGACAGGATTTACACCTTTCTTAATCATTTCTAATCCTAAAATTAAAGGAGTGACTTTTTTTATATATTTAAAAGTCTTATTTATCATCCCATTAGAAGTCTTCTTTTGTTTAATCTTTTTTAATTCATTATTATTACAAACATTGATAATTAAGCTTAAAATAAATATTATATATACAAGGTTCTTTTTATACATTTTTGAAATTTCTTTAATTAATTCATTGAGACTTTAATTATAATTATAGAATTTCATTTATTGCATATAAACTAAAAGTATTTTTATTTACATTGGATTTATTGATTATTGAGCTATCTAATTGAGCTTAATTTTTGGCATTGTTAATTTAAAATAGGTCTTAAGGTTTTTCGCAAAATAATTCTTCATTTTAAAAATTATTTTGAAGTTTTAAAATACAGAATTTATAAATAACTATACTAAGTTAACAATGCCTAATTTTTATATAATTTTCATAATGATGATTATTTTTTAAACTAATAATTTTAAAAATGAAACTAAATAAAACTAATTTTTTAATATTTGCATCTATAAATTTAGTATTTATTAGTTGCTCATTAAATAAAGAATTTCAAAATAAGAACATGATAAATGCTAACCATATCAAACTTAAATTGGAACAAAATTCAAATAGAACAATTACTAAACAATCCAAAACACCTATAAATCTCAAAATATTAAAAAAATCTTTAGGATCAATTAATAAAAAATATAAATTAATAAATTTGTGGACTTGCATTTTTTTCAAGAAAAATAAAAAAGTATGGTTTGAAGATTTATTAAGTGATTTTTTAGATTTTAGAGATAGTATAACTATGAAAGAAATTAAAATTGACTCCATTAAACAAAAAGAAAATTTATTTAATGAAATAAAAGCTATGCTACATAATAGTTTTAATTCAACAAAATTACTTTTAAAACAAATAGAATATCTAGAAAATAAATTAACAAGATTAGATATTACTACAGAAGATAATTTAGATGATGATATTAAGAAAATATTTAAAAAAAATTATCAGAATTTTCTTTTTGATATATTATATGATGGCCCTATCAAATATTCTAAAAAAAAAAAATATAATCCTTTATTTGCATTATATTATATTGATAAATTTAAGAAAATAGATAATACAGATATTAAAAAGTCAAAATCAAATGTGAGTAATAAAGAAAATGAATGGTTTAGGGTTATTGAAAATTTTGTAATTAAATTTAATATTCCCAAAGAAATTATTGTAATCATAAAAAATTATATTATTGATAAAAATACATATATCATAGATATTAAAAATTCAAATTTAAATGAAGTTAATATAGGTTTTAAAGAATATGAAGAAAATAATTGTATAAATCTTATTTGCAATTTTGCTCCTATGTATATTTCCACAGATGTTATATCAATCATAAAAAACTATTATATTCCTCCTATCTATAATTTATATAATGTTGAAGAAATTAAATTACATATATTAAGCAATTGTATACAGTTAATTTATCTATTTGCAGATCATTATATATATGATAAAACTAAAACTTCTAGGCAACGAAGCTTCGTTCATAATATCTTACAAAATTATTTCAAATGTATTAACAAGATGGAAATTTCGTATGAAATTTTAATAGATATTGATACAAAAAAAGATTCTTTAAAAAATATAATGAATCAATATCTTCGCAATACTTTTTTTACATATTTCATTCCGGAAATGGATGATAAACAAACCGATCTGGGTTTCTCATATTTCAATATATATGATTCATGTATGAGAGATATTTATATTAATTTGATCTAAATTCATTTTGAATTATAAGAAAGATGTGATTATTAGAATATTTTCAAATTTAAATATATGAAATAAGAAAGAAAATTTAAATCCAATATAAATATGAAAAAAGTTTTAATAACAGGAGCATCTGGGTTTATTGGATATAATACAGTATTAGAATTTGTAAAAAGAAAATGTTTTGTCTACGCTATAATAAATAAATCTATAAGACCAGAACTTAAAGAATTAGAACTTCAAAATTTGATTAAAATAATAAAAATAGATTTAACAAACTCAAAAGAAATTAATAAAAGATTTAAAGACATTCCAGTTCCAGATGCTATCATTCATTGTGCGGGGAGAGCATCAGATGTTGGATGGGAAAGAGAATTTAGAAAAACAAATTTTGATTCTGTCAGATATCTCACAAATATTGTTAAAGAATATCATGTTAATAAATTTGTGTTTATTTCAACAACAGATGTTTATGGATTAAAAGATTTTGATGGTCAAACTGAAGAACAACTTGATTATGATAAAAATCCATCAAATTATTATCCCAAATATAAAATTAAAGCTGAGAGATATATCAAAAATAACTTATATAAGAAAAATTACTGTATAATTAGACCAGCTGCTGTTTATGGAGAAGATGATCCCACAATTACAAAAAGAGTTAAGGATATCATGAAAATTTCTCCATTTATTTTTCATTTTGGCAAATTTAAAGGTAAAAATATTTGGCCATTAGCTAATGTTAAAAATGTTGCTTTTGCATGTTATTTAGGAGCATTTTTTCCTAAAGCTCAAGGTCTTGCAATTAATGTTTTAGATAAACAAAGGATAACAGTTGATGGCTTTTATAAAATGATAGCAAAAAAATATTTTCCTCAAAAACGATTTATTACAATATACCTTCCTTTATGGGTTGGTAGAATAATAGGATCTTTTATATCAAGCATTTCAGATTTATTAAATTTAAATAAGCCATTCATGGATCCTTCTTTATATGCTGTTTATACAATTTCTAAAAATTTAGATTTTTCTTCGAAGTTATTCTATGATTTGAAAAGAGAGTTTGACCTGATTAAAGCTTAATATTAAATTTTAGTCATATCTACTATTTAAAACATCCTTTAATGTTTTAGAATGACGATAAAATAAAACAAATGCAAAAATTAGATGTACAAATATTAAAATAAAAAAAGGACAAAAACCTAATTTAAAATATAATAAAAAAGATAGAAAAATTTTAAAATGAACCATATGAAAATGACCTATAAAAGGCATAATTCCTTGCCATTCATAATTTAAACTATCTATTATAAATCCATATTTGAAGAAAAAATAAGTTTCTAGAAATTCATATAAAAAGTATTTTAGAATATCATTTGTACCATTTTTATGAAATAACTTCAATACTCTATAATTTTCAAAATTCTCAAAACTTAATTCTTCTATCTCTCTTCTAATATTTTGTTTATCTAATAATTTATAGATCAACTTAAGATCTTTAAAAAAATATTTATATGGTTTATATTGCACCATTTTGGTTTTATGATAAAATAAAATAAGTTTTTTTCTTTTATCAATATTGAAAAATTGATGAGAATATTCTGAAATTACATTTGAAATATCTTTGTTATAATTATATTTTTCACTAGAAGCATTTATTGCATCAACAATATATTTTTTATAATAAAGTTCTTTTTCTAATTCTATCCATTTTGTTAGAAAAAAATTTTGAACTAAAAAACTATCTATGTTTTCCTTATATCTATAAAAGAAACAATTAGTTAGTATTTTATCATAATCATTAATATCAAATTCTATTTCATTATAGATTGTATCAGTTAATATATCATATTTTTTATTGCTATCATTTTGGATATAATTTATAACTTTATTTACATAATAATGCTTATTATAACTTGTATTTCTTATATTACATACTTCTTTATTAGTACAACTAATTATTATTAAAATAAATAATATTCTATAAATTATATTTGACATAAATTTCGATTTATAAACAAATTACTTGCGTTACGCAGATATATTAAAAACAACATTTGAGATTAAATAAAGATTATTATCAATAACATCGATATTTTATAAATATTAAATTCCTTCATATTCTAAAATTTTGTAATTTTGATAAAATGAAATAAATAATATAATGAATATATCTCTAAATTGGCTGCAGCAATATATAAATATAGATGAAGAAAATAAAATTATTTCTGAAATATTGACTGATATAGGACTTGAAGTTGGACATGTTGAACCTTTCTCATTTTTTAATGAAGATTTAGTAATAGCAAAAGTCATTACTTGTGAACAGCATCCTAATGCTGAAAGACTAAAAAAAACTACTGTTGACATAGGAAATGATAAGCTTCTAAATGTAATATGCGGAGCTCCCAATGTTGCTGCTGGTCAAAAAGTTGTTTTTGCTCCTGTTGGGACAATTTTAACTTTTAAAAATGGTGATACTTTAAAATTGAAGAAAGTAAAAATAAGAGGTGAAATTTCAGAAGGAATGATTTGTGCTGAAGATGAAATAGGTATTAGTGATAATCATGATACTATTATCGAATTGAATACTAATTTAGATCCAGGAACTCCGATTTCTAAATATTATAAAACTGAAAAAGATTCTATCTTTGATATCGAATTAACTCCTAATAGAACAGATGCTTTTTCTCATATTGGTGTTGCTCGAGATTTAGCCGCAAGATTAAATAAGGATTTTAAATATCCAGAAATAAAAGACTTACCAAAATTAAACTCCAATGAAAAATTAGATATTAATATAAAGATTGAAGATCCTAAACTATGTTCTAGATATGCAGGAATAGTAATTAAAGATGTCAAAATCCAAGATTCCCCTATTTGGTTAAAAAATAGATTGAAATCTATAGGTTTAAATCCAGTTAATAATATTGTAGATATTACCAATTTTGTTTTGCATGAATGGGGTCAACCTTTGCATGCATTTGATTACGATAAGATTGTTGATAAAGAGATTGTTATTAAAACTTCTAAGAAAGAAATAAATTTTGAAACTTTAGATGATAAAGAAAGAAAGCTTACTGGAAAAGAATTGATGATTTATGATTCCCAGAATCCTTTATGTATTGCTGGAATTATGGGAGGAAAAGATTCTTCAGTAACAGAATTGACTAAAAATATCTTTTTAGAATGTGCTTACTTTGATCCTATTTTGATTTCTAAAACATCAAAAAAGTTAAATATAAATACAGATTCATCTTATAGGTTTGAAAGAGGAACAGATCCTAATAAAATTATTTATGTTCTTAAAAGAGCTATTTCTTTAATAATCAAAGAAACAAAAGGACAAATAGCTTCTGATATTATTGATATTTATCCTAACAAAATAAAAAATCATCAAGTTGAAATTTATTTCGAAAATATCAACAATTTAATTGGATCTGAAATTCCTAAAAGTGATATTAAAAGGATATTAAAAAATTTAGAAATAGAAATATTAAATGAAACAGAACAAAAGATCTTATTATCAATTCCAACATATAGGGTTGATGTCACTAGAGAAGCTGATGTTATTGAAGAAATTTTGAGAATATATGGTTATAACAAAATAGAATTTAATGAATTTTTAAATACAGATTATATTGCTGGAAGAAATGAAATAATGGATATCTATTCTAAAAAGCAAGAAATATCTGATACTTTAATTTCAAAAGGCTTTAACGAGATAATGACTAATTCACTTACAAATTCTAATTATTCAAACTTATTAGATATTAAAAATCACGAAAGAATAGATATTTTAAATCCATTAAGTGAGATTACAAATTCTCTAAGACAAACTTTATTATTTTCAGGTTTAGAAGTTATTTCAAATAATATTCATAGAGGTAATAAAAATTTAAGCTTTTTTGAGTTTGGAAAGATTTATTACAAGCAGCACAATAAGTATCATGAAAAGAATAAATTATCTCTTTGGATAACAAAAAACAAAGAAAATTTATCTTGGATTAAAGACTCCGAGGAATCATTATTTCAAAATTTAAATTCTTCTGTTTATTCAATTTTTGAGAAATTAGGAATTAACAAATTTAATAAGATTAATAAAAATATCAACCTTTATAATAAATCTATAACATTTGTTTATGATGATAAAGAGATTTTAAATATTGGATATATAAGTTCTAAGATTCTTAACAATTTTAATATAAAACAAGATTTAGTTTTTGCAGATATAGATTGGGATCTTCTTAGCAACATCAAACTTTCTGAAATAGAATATCAAGAAGTTTCTAAATTCCCAGAAGTTCGAAGGGACCTTTCATTAATTTTAAACAAAGACAAAAGTTATGAAGATGTTAAAAATATAATTGAAAAATTTCCTGAGAAAAAATTAATTGATTATAACTTAGTAGATATTTTTGAAGGAGAAAAAATAGGAACTAATAAAAAGACTTTAACTATTAATTTTATATTGCAAGACAAAAGAAATACTTTAAAAGATAAAGAAATAGATAAAATTGTGAATAAATTGATGAATACTTTTGAAAAAGGTTTAGAAGCAGAAATTAAAAGATCTTAATATCTTATTGGAATAAAAATAACAGTTTTATACTAATCGTAGATGAAATGTATCTGAAACCATTTGATTTCAAAGAGTAATGACCGATTATCAGATATTCTTCAATTGGAAGCAGTATAGAAGTGTAGTTAAATGTTAAATAAAATGAAAATTAAAGATTACTTTATAAAAATTTTATTAATTGTTTTTTTTATAAACTGTTCAAAAAGCAATTCAATTAAAAATATGAATCTAGTAAAATCGGAGAATTCATATATTACTCAAAATTATTTACAAAAAACAATTAACAAAAATAAAGCAAAACACAATCATATCACAATTAACCCTATAAAAACATATATTCTAATGGGTTTGTCATTTTTTATATATTGTATAATATACCAATGTATTACTACAGATGTCCATATTGAAAATAAGGATATAAATTATATTAATACAAAACAAAATTTCAAAAATTATACCTTTAATAATATTACACCAAATGAATTAAAAAAGTATTTAAATAAAAATTATTCTAATATTGATCTTTTTGCAAATAATTCATCTCTTTATGAAGTTAATACAAAAGATTCATTTATTAGAATGCAAGATGTATTCATATATGGGAATCATCAAAATATATTTGGTCATCAAAATCAATATAATCAAGGAGGTTGTCGCAAAACTAGCTTTGTCAAAAAAAAGAAATTCTTAAAAAAATATCAAAAAGCATTTAATAGAAATTCAATTAAAAAAATTCATAATGCAATTTTAATTAGTCAGTTCTGGGGATTTGGACATTTTCATTGGTTAATAGAAAATTATTTACGCTTAAATTTAGTATATGACTTAATAAAAAATAAGAAACAAAATAATTATACCTTTTTATCATATTCTCATTTAGATGATAAAAAGTACTATGATATTTATCATTTTGATCATCTTCATAAAATTGAATATTACAACGATGAAGCTATTTATTATATAAAAAATTTAATAATACCTAAATCAATAGAATGCGGAGAAGTTAATGCAAAGTCTTTAAAGTTATGGAGAATTCATTATAAAAAATTTATTTTAAAAAATAATTATAGTTCGAACAAGAATATTGATTCTGACAAAATAAATATATTATTTCAAGTTAGAAAAAATGGAACAAAAAGGTCAATAATAAATAATGATGATTTGATATATAATATTAAAAATCTGATAAATTCATATAATAGAAGTAAATTTAATTTTCAGATTTTTTCTTATCAAAACATATCTTTTGAAGAAATAATTAATAAACATTATTATGCTGATATTATTATTGGTCCTCATGGTGCTGGACTATCTAATATGATTTTCACAAATTTTAAAAATACAACTTCAATTATTGAAATACACCCTAAAGTTTATTCACATAAACAACAAACAAATTTATGTATGAATAGCATTTCAAATATATTAGAAAAAAGATATTTCTCTATATATGCAGAAAATGGGAACTCCTATAACTCAATGTATGTTTCTGTGGAAAAATTAACAAATATTTTAAAAAATGTTTTGAATTTATATTAATACTATAATTACTACAGTTTATCATCAAAAAAATAGAACAAAAGCAATATAAATATTTACAGTTTAAGGAATTAATTATTCTCATTATATTAAAAATCATAACCAATTCTATAATTTTTCATTTATATTAGCAACAAACTTATATATATATTAAATAAAAACAATTTGTAATCTTTAATCTTAGTATTATGACATTAAATAAAAATGCAGAAAATTTGAAAAAGTTTTTACTAATTTTGTTTTATATATGTTTAACAAATTGCAGTCTTGATAAACATTATAAAGTAAAAAGCATTTTAATTAAAAAGGAAAAAATAATTGAAAAAATAGAACAATCCTATAAACACAGTTTTTACTCTAATAAGTATAAAGCTTTAGATTTAGTTATTTCTATAAATGATGAAAAAAATGAGAATTTAAATCTGAATACTTTTTTAAATGAATTTAAAGAAATAGCCTGCAATTTAGAAGATTGGGATTTTTATAATCGATTACAATACTGGAAAGATGATATTTTAAGAAAAGATAGATTAAAAGAAGAAGTTTTAGCATTAAAATATTTTTATGAATATTTGCAAGACATACTTTTTAAAGATTTTGAAGAAGATAAAAAATTAAATAATAATGATATTTCAAGAGGTAAAACAATTAAAGAGTTGAAATCAGATATAGCAAAAAAAAAAGAAGGTAATTATCAAGCCATAAATAAAATTATAGAAAAACTTAATTATTCAAATACTTTTGATGAACAACTAACAACCCTTTTCCAAATTACTTATGATGAAATTTATAACTATTTAACTCAAAGAGCTTTATGTGAATTAGAGTTTTTATTTTTTGAAGATAAAGGCCTAGAAATTTATCAAATTTTATCTAAAAATAAATTTTCAAAGAAAAAAAAAGGGGATTTTGCTCCTATTTATTTAAAAATAGAAGAATTAAATTATAATATTAATTTAAAATTATTATTTGAAGCATATAGTCTTTGTTATAAATACAAAAACTTTAAACCTATTAGCTGGGATAAATTGAGATCTATGGAAGTTTATTTTCCTAAAGGATGTTTTAAGAGAATTCATAATAACTTAATTAATAAAGGTCTTGATATTTCTTTTTTTAGATTTGAAACTATTAAATATTTGATTTCTAAATATGTTTATAATAAAATATGTTCAGATAATAAATTTAATTTACTTAGTATATATCAAAAAAAAGATAGAATAAATTGCTATACTAATGAGGTCACAAATTATATTATTAAAACAAAAATAATTAAAGAAAAATATCCATTAAAACTTCCATATGGATATTTAAGTGAATATTCATATGATCTTAAAGCTTTTGATCTGTTACTATATTGGATTTTTAATAATCCTCATTGGGATTTTCAGGAGCAGTTTCAAATTAATTTTTCTATTTCTTTTATAAATGGTTGCTTACAACTTTTTGAAGAAAAAAATAAAAAATCAATTACTTCATGTAATGAATTATGTAATTGGGTTAATAAAAATAGTAATCTTATAAATGATAGAAAAAGTCCAATATTAATTTCTAAACAATTAATTAATGCTATTAAATATTTAAGAGTTGGTTGGAACTCTGTAAATTCTTTATATTCTATACCAACTTTCAATTATTTATGTGGTCATATTCAAAAATATATCAGTAAAAATGATATTCTTAATAATTTAAAAAACTATAATTCAGATTTTATAAATTGTGATATGTTTATACCAAAAGAAAATTTAATAGATTCAATCTTTAAATTTGAAGTTCCTAAATATAAAACAAAAATATATCATCCCAATATATATAATAGAAGATCTGCTAATAATAGAAAAACTATATCATTAAATCATGAAAATATACCAATTGCAGAAAAAGAAATCATAGAAAATGTTTCAAATAATGTTTCAAATAAAGAGAACAAATCAATTAACAACTTATCACTAAAGGAAGAAGTCTCAGTAAATGAAGAGAAACAAGATAAAAAAGAATTTGATTTTCGGAATTTTTTAGATAGCAGCAGAGAAAGAAAAAATAAGAAAAGAAAAAAAAATATTAATCATGAAAGAAAATCAAAAAAACAAATTATTGAAAATATTAAAAAAGATAATTTGGATAAATCGAGAAACTTTGAAAAATTAGAAAATAACATTAAAAATAAAATTAAAAGCTTCTTTACAGATACAAAAAATATAAAAAATAGTAAAATAAAAATTAAAAGTAATGGAATTAAAGATCTTATGAATTCTTTAAGGGATTCAAAAACATTTAATAATTTAATACAAAATAATGAATTGAAAGCTAATTTTAAAGGATTGAATAAAGCTATAAATTTTAGTATTGATTTATTAGAAAAACTATTTGATCATGCTGAAAGACATTCTCAAAATCATCCATTTAATAAAAAGAAACAATTAACTTTTAAGTCTGCTAAAAATATTATTAAATTACTAAATCAGCTTGGCTTGAATCCTATTTACAAATGATAAATCACAAGTTTAGTATAATAAATCCTAAAGCTTCACCTTATATTAGTTATATAAGACAAGGAATAAAACATGCAGAAGGAAGAGTTTTCTCTACTAAATATCAAAAATTAAAAATTGGTGATACCATATTATTTTATGATAAACTCGAAGGTATTATATGTGAAATAATATTTTTGCATAAATATAAAACCTTTAAAGAGATGTTAGAAATCGAAGATCCCGAAAAGATGTTACCGCAACTATCTAATTTAAAAATTGATTTTAATGAGAAAATCAAAAAAGGCATCCAAATATATAACAATTTTCCTAATTCATATAAAGTTAAAAAATTTGGATGCGTAGCAATAGGATTAAGATTTATAAAAAATATGGATTAAGGTTGAGCTAAACTATACTCATTCCATATCAAGATGATTAGTAATTATTTGAAAATTACTATTTATTCTGCTATATAATTTTTCAGTTATTATTGGTATAGTACTAGAAAAGAAATTGTCTATTGCCGACCGAAATTCTTTTGCTGTTTTA
>JAAGZN010000036.1 GCA_024206165.1 Bacteroidota bacterium | reverse complement strand
CTGTTCGGGTACATAAGGAGACGCCCCCATTGCCAGTCCACCAGTCATCAAGAAGCAGCGGGCATCTTCTCTCTCCCGTCGACTGGCCACACCATCGCCCTGCTGGTCACCACCATACCAGGGAAGGCTTCAACAATCATCTCCATTATCATTCCATCCATCTCACATTACCGAAACCCTGATCACGATCACCAACGTATTATCTTCAGACAAAAACGTATTGCTTCAGACAAACCTATATTTCCTCAAAAACGTATTATCTTCGCAAATTCATTTAGACAAATCCCATTTTCAAAGTCAAGCATGCATTATCTTCAGACCATATATTATCTTCAGACAAATCTAACGCATTTTAGACAAAACCCATTGTCTTTCAAAATTAAGCATTTTCTCCATCACTTCACAAATTCTGGATTCAATTACGCATTAATGCCCAACATTCCAGATATTTTCTTACTGGAATACCTTTCCACAGTAAAATCCTTTACTCCACCATGATTTGGGTGCATTAAATAT
>JAAGZN010000452.1 GCA_024206165.1 Bacteroidota bacterium | reverse complement strand
CGCGTCTAGTACTTCAAATGGTTCCCTTTGGAGGCGGACTAGAGTTACAAATTCATCGTTTGGATCTTCTTGATTGAAGAGATCTTCCAGTAGATTTATTGCCGCGTCATAGATTTCGGGAGGATCCACTCTGGTGGATGTGGACACAGACCGCGTTTGGCGGAGATACCAAGGCATCTTAGCTCAGGGCCTGTTTATCACTGAGTTTGCTGCTGGCTACATTCTTAGCTTGCACAATACGCAAGTTTCTGTAAATGCGTAATTCTGAGTTTTTATGGAGGTAAAGTAAAGGAATCCGGGAGGTGCTCTCAGGCGGCACCCATCATCCATAACTTTGGTGGTTTTGACAGAGGCTCATAATAATTATTGCATAATTGCGTCGGTAGGAAAACTACTTATTTTGACCTTGGGATTTGAACAGAGGCTCGTAGTTTTACCGCATAATCACGCCGGCAAAAACTTTATTGTTATTGCCAGGGCTTCTTGCGTATTCCTGCCTACGCAGCAACTGCGTAGGTAGCTGGGATATGCAGGGAATACTGGGGTACTGATTACAAAGGAAGGGGAGTCTCAGCATGTATGAAGCAAGGAGCATGGATTACAAAGGAGGGGGATTCTCAGAGTATTCGGCAAGCAAGCGGATTGCCGTGT
>JAAGZN010000451.1 GCA_024206165.1 Bacteroidota bacterium | reverse complement strand
TCCCCTATAAGTGTGCAGTGAGTGTCTGGTGCCAAGGGCAGTGGAGGAAGTAACTTTACTGTGTTGTGTCGGGAGCAGGACTGGCAGCCGCTCTGGGACCCACAAAGCTGCCATGAGACCAATTTGGGGACGAGTTGAAAGTCCAGTGGGGTTTAACTTGTCCAAATGAGGACGAGGTGACTGGCCTTCAGCCTGGGATCCCGGGACCTACAAATATTGCAAATATTGGCTCCAGACCCCCCAGGAGGCATTCCAAAATAGTTGTAGCCCTAGCTGTATGGTATAGAAGGGATACAATGTTTCAGATCAGGCTTAAAACAGCTTTCAGACGAATGTCCACTTTTAACAGGGCTTCAGCCAGTGTGCAGTGCAGTGCAGTGCAGTGACACACTTAGAATTGTGCCGAGATCTGGCAAGATTAAACTTCTCTTTTTCTCCCCGCCGGCCGGGGGATTTTGCACTTTTTTGTGCACTGCGCTGCATTGCACTGCACTGCACTGCACTGCAAACTGCACTAAACTTTACCATATTAAACCGGGCATCTGGCATTACGTTAACACCCGGAGGAGGCCAGATCTTATATTTAG
>JAAGZN010000450.1 GCA_024206165.1 Bacteroidota bacterium | reverse complement strand
TAGTGCAACATTATTAGTTCGGCACTAGTGCCACATTCGTGCCACAGTAGTGCCACATCATTAGTGCCACATTAGTGCCACATTAGTGCCACATTATTAGTGCCACATTAGTGCTACATTATTAGTGCCACATTAGTGCCACATCAGTGCCACATTATTAGTGCCACATTAGTTCCACATTAGTGCCACATTATTAGTGCCATATTAGTGCCAAATTACTGCCACATTAGTGCCACGATAGTGCCACATTATTAGTGCCACATTAGTGCCACATTATTAGTGCCACATTATTAGTGCCACATTAGTGCCAAATCATTAGTGCCACATTAGTGCCACATCAGTGCCACATTATTAGTGCCATATTAGTGCCACATTAGTGCCACATTATTAGTGCCACATTAGTGCCACATTAGTGCCACATTAGTGTGACATTATTAGTGCAACATTAGTGCCACATTAGTCCCACATTAGTCCCACATTAGTGACACATTAGTTCCACATTAGTGCCATGTTATTAGTGCCATATTAGAGCCAAATTAGTTCCACATTAGTGCCACAATAGTGCCACATTATTAGTGCCACATTAGTGCCACAATAGCGCCACATTATTAGTGCCACATTAGTGCCACATTATTAGTGCCACATTAGTGCCACATTAGTTCCACATTATTAGTGCCATATTAGTGCCACATTAGTGCCACATTAGTGCCACATTAG
>JAAGZN010000449.1 GCA_024206165.1 Bacteroidota bacterium | reverse complement strand
TGTACTAGTGGTGTGGAGTCCTGTTGTGTGGTATTGGGCTACCTACTGGCCACGCCCGCTTTAAAGGAAATAACGCCCATCGAATGCCCCGTATTCAGGAGGGCGGCGGGACATCATACGCCAGTGCGATAAGCATATGGCACAAATCGCCATGATGGGGGAAGATTAAAAAACCGGGTCCCGAAAGCATACTTTTCAAGGAGTTATTAAAATAAGAAGGAATTGGAGGATGGAGCTGGGATTTTAGTCACATAGACAGAAAATCGGCGCGAGTCAGGAGAAATTAACAGATATTCGGACATGCACATGTAATGCATGTAATGCAACTTTGCATTACAGTCATTTTCGGCAGGAAAAGGCCTTTCTCCATTAGCGTTGTGGTGTGATAATACAGGTTTAGACAGTGTCTAAAACACACTATCACACCACAACGCTAATGGAGGACGGCCTTTTGCTGCCGAAAATACCTGTAATGCAAAGCTGCATTACAGGCATTACATGTGCATGTCCGAAAATATGTTAATTTCTCCTGACTCGCGCCTATTTTCTATCTATGTGACTACAATATCAGCTCCATCCTCCAATTCCTTC
>JAAGZN010000448.1 GCA_024206165.1 Bacteroidota bacterium | reverse complement strand
TGGAACCTATTAGTTCAAAACTAATGGCAGCCAAACGTGGTGAAAATGGGGGACAAAGAGTTAAAAAGCAAAAATCAAGAACCCGATTTTACAAGTGACACTGGGAGAAAACATCAAAAAACCAAATTTTCCGACTGACATTTGGATGATTGGAAGGTCATGGCATGTAGCCAGGATCCAGACGATTCCAACCATGTGTCAAACTTTAGACGTTGCAAGGCAAAAGTAGGAGGAATCAGGCCGCAAAGTGGAGTTAGCAAAAATTATTTTACAAAAATTTTGCCGAAAACAGCCCTTTTTCAGCAAACAATTGAAAACACCACCGGTATTTGCCATATTGGCATACAAGTGTCATACATGGCTGGAAAGCTGTTGAAAATGCGGATTTTTGGGTGAAAAAAGTTTTGAGTCTCCTCTTATTTTGTGGGCTCAGTGAATGTTGTCCTCACTTGATATATATACGACTCTGTGATCATGAAACTGGTCCAATAGCTAACACCGCCTCGTATGTGGGGTGTCTATCCAGTCGCAGCAGGCGGGTAGGTCAGCCCATACCTTTTAGTTCCTTTACATTTTATTTACTAGAAGTCAGGGGCGCTTCGCGCCCTGACTTCTAGCTCCTGTGGAGGGCCGAGGGTCGCTTCGCTCCCCTCCCCACCATCCTGGCTTGGCTATATAGTCAGAGCCATCCTGCTCTGTTGAGCAAAACGGCGCTCAACCGAGTCGACTCTGTTGAGCACCGTTTTGCTCAACCGAGTCGACTCTGTTGAGCACCGTTTTGCTCAACCGAGTCGGCGATTCTGGCGAAGGAGGAGGAGGACGGAGGAGGAGTAGGACAACCAGTTTTCTAAGGGTTTGGATTACCAATTTTGACAAAAACGCCCAATTTTGACAAACATGCCCAATTTTGACAAAACGCCCAATTTTGACAAAGATACCCATTTTGACAAAAACAACCAATGTCAGTTTCAATTTCAGTTTCAATTTCAGTTTCAATTTCAGTTTCAATTT
>JAAGZN010000447.1 GCA_024206165.1 Bacteroidota bacterium | reverse complement strand
TTTGTTTTCCTCTCATAAAGCCATCTTTTATGCAGTTTGCTTTATTGCATTTTGGACATTCTGTCTTTTTCATTACTTCTTTTTATATTTGTGAAGTACTAATTTAATTAATCTCTCTCAGATTAGCAATGCCAATAATTTAGTTAAAACAAAAAGATTTATAAATTTATAGAATAAGCTAATTAATGCCTTTTATAGAAGAAGAAATAAAGAAACTAAAAACGTGGTTAATCAGACAAGGCTATGCCGAACAAACAATAAAAGGCTATATCAATGATTTTAAATACTTTTTTAGATGGTTAGAAAATAATAAAATAGGTTTAGAAAAATTAAATCAAAATCATATAAATAAGTACTACAAATATATTCTGAAATTAAAAGTTAAAAAATCTAGCATTCAAGAAAGATTAAACACTATAAAATTATATGACAAATACCTCCAACTAACGAAAAACAAAAAGATTCTCTATAAAAATCTAAAAATCATTGAAACAGAACTCCCAACAAAAAGAGAAATCCTAACAATAGAAGAAATTAAAAAATTATACGATGAGATAGAAGAATCATTATTAGGTTATAGAGATAAAGCAATATTATCATTATGCTATGGTTGTGGCTTGAGAAAAAGAGAAATAGAAAGATTAGAAAGCAAAGATATTTGCTATGAAAGTAGCCTATTGCATGTAAAGCCAGGCAAAAATTATGAAAATAGATTTATTCCAATGAGCTCTGGAGTAGTTAAAGATTTAAAAGATTATGAAAAATATAGCAGGCCATATTTAGCATTTGTTTATATAAAGGAATTTATTGTTGGAATAAATGGTAAAGCAATAAATGGAGAAAATATGAGAAATAGAGTCAAAATATTAGTTGAAAAGTCTAGAATAAATAAAAATATAAGTCTTCATAATTTGAGACATAGCATTGCTACTCATTTATTAGAAAAAGGTATGTCTTTAGAACAGATTGGTTTATTTTTAGGGCATAAAAGTTTAGATAGTACCCAGATTTACACGCATATGATAGAAAATATGTCATTCCGAACAAAGTAAAGAATCTCATGAAACCATTTAACAACTATCTAGAGAATAAGAAACTAGTCAAAAAAAGCATAAAAAGAATAATACAAATTGCTCAAAAATATCTTTCATGGCTAAAAAGTAAAAATCTTGAAATTGAAGATTCTTCTTATTCTGATTTGATGAATTATATAGGATATCTTCAAAATCAAGATCTTAAAACAGCAACAATAAATGATTATATAAGATGTATTGGCCATTATTATGATTTTAAGAAATTAAATAATGTAACTATTGGAGTTAGACTATTAGGAGAAACAAGAGTTAAATATCTATTATTTACAGAAGAAAAATTAGACAAAATCTATAGTGATTACTTAAATCATAATACCATTAAAAAGATAATTTTAGGATTGATTATTTATCAGGGATTAGATAGAAATGAGATTTTTAAGCTTAAAATAGATGATTTAGATTTAGAGCATGGTAAAATAAGTATAGGTTTTAGTCATAGAAAAAATGAGAGATTTTTAGATTTAAAATCTTATCAGATTTTACTAACTTATGATTATACAAAACAGAATGAATTGAAAAACAATCTTTTTCCTTTCTATTGCAAAGATAATAGAATCAGAAAATTACTTGATGAATTATTGAAAGAGATTAAAAAAATAAATAATGATATTATTAATCTAAGGCAATTGAAATATAGTTGTTATGCTATTTGGATAAAAAAATTTGGTATTCGTAAGGCTCAGTATTTTGCTGGTTTCAAGAAAGCAAGTTCAATTCAAAAATATAAAGACCAGGATTTGGAAAGTCTTAAAGGAGATATTGTAAAATTTCATCCATTAAATTAAACAATTTACCACCTAAATTTTCCCTAAAAACAAACATAAGAAAAATACAATTATGAAATTATGAAAAAAAGCCATTTTAAGAAAAATATAAATATTATAATACTGTAAAAAACAAGTATTTGTAAAACAACACCAAAAGCAGTAACTATCGCTAAAATTAAAGAATAAAAATCAATTACAAATAAAGAACAAAAATACTAAATAGGATAAAAATAATTGTCGACAAAAAAATAAAAAAATGTCGACATATGCTTGTCCTTATATAAAAAAATTTTACACCAGAAATACAGAAATAAAATTGTCATTTATATTCAGAAATATAAGGATAAGGATTTAGAGGATCTTAAAAGTGATGTTTTGAGGTTTCATCCTTTAGAATGATTGGTTATTAATATTATTCTAGAAATAATAATATTAATATAATTAAAATTTGCTATATTTAAGTATATATAAAATATTAATATACAAATATGTATTTAAAAAAAAAGATAATTTACTTGGTAATTCTGATATTTTTCTCATTTTCTTTTTGTAATTATAAGAATAATTCTGATGACAGCATATCATATAGTTTACAAAAACAAGAAAGATTAAGAAAGGAAAAAGAACTAGAAAATCCTAAAATTATACCAGAATATCTTAAAGAAATATGTGTTGAAGATAATAAAAATGACATTGGTCGAGATCCAGATTCTACTGTTTGGATTCCTAGTAATAAAGATATTGTAATTAAGAGAGTTTCTAAAAATAAAAAAGAAGTAAAGGAATGTATCAAAAGAAATATTACTTTTTTGAAAAAAAATCTTAAGAATATTTATCAAGATCAATTAGGTGATTACTATTTGATAATGAAGAAATTGAAACCTGTTAATCCTTCAAATTTAACTCTTAGCTTTATAAAAAAAGAAATTCAAAAACTTGAAGAGCTGAACAAGAAAAATATATTCCATAATGATATTCATCCCGAAAACATTAAAATGGATAATTTTAATTTAATCTTAATAGACCCTAACGATGTAGCTGATCATAATTCTCCCTTTATAGATGCTTATGACCCAGATGAAAAAAAATTCAGAAATCCTCTTTACAATAATATCGAACTAATTAAGTCTAATAAAGATCCGAAATATAGTCGTAAAATCAATAAAGACAAACTTGCTTTTATTAAATCACTTTTTTTTATGTATAATGAAGAAAAATTAAAGAATCACTATAAAGAAGAAAAATTAGATATGTATATATTCCAAAAAATTTTTACTGATATAATAAAGGAAAGTTTTGAAAAAACAATGGAAAAAGTTTTAGGGCGCGACTTGAGAAATCCTATAAATTCTTTTCTAATGGAAGAAATAAAGAAATATGGATTTTGAATTTTAGTTTCTCGTAACAAATTAAAAAAAACATGATTTAATAGAGTGAGTTTACAATTCATAATATTATAATAAATCAAATTTAAAACACCTGTAAAAGGGTAATTCAAGCCAAAAAACAACAATTTTCACTTGTCTCGTCCTGAAATAGGTTGACAAAACCTCAACCAAAAATGGACGTAAAAAAAATAACAAAACAAGAGTTTAGTAGAAAGGAAAAACTAGATATAATACAAGAATATCTAACAACAAAAAAGACAGTATCAGAATTATCAAGAGATTATGGAGTAAGCTCAAGCCACTTTATAATAAGCTGGATAAACAGTTTTAATATAGAAATAAAAAATTCACCAATAATAGACAAGAAAAAAATAAATTCAAATATAGAAAAGAACCTAGAATCAATAGAAAAATTAAGAAATAAACCAGAAGAGCAATTACCAAACGATCAAATATTTACAAGAGAACAAAAATATAAAATAGTAAAAGAATATTTATCAAGTAACCTATCACAGATGGATATATGCAGAAAACATGGAATAAAATGGAGAACAAGTATATCAAGTTGGAAAAATAATATAGAAAAAGAAATATTGAGAAAACATCAGATATTAAAAAAAATATCTCCCCAAGAAAAAACCTTATTAGATTTAATATTATCAAATAAAAAGGCTGAAAAACGAAGAGTCTTCACAAAAAAGTTTAAAAATAGTATAATAGAAGAATATGAAACAAAAGAAATCACAAAAACAAATATAAGTAGAAAATACAAAATAAGTACAGGATTGATATCAAAATGGATATTAGATAATGAAGCAAAAAAAATCAAAAAAGAATTGAGTTCTAAAATAAATTTGACATTAGAAATCCCAATTAAAATATCGAAAGAACAAAAAAAGCAAATACTAAAAGAATATTTATCAAATAACTTATCCCAAAGTCAAATAATGAAAAAATATGGAATAAAAAGCAGCTCAAGTATATCAAAATGGAAAAATAATATAGAAAAAGAACTATTAGAAAAAGAAGAAATATTAAAAAATTTATCACTATCCGAACAGGAATTATTAGAACTTATATTTAATCATAAAACTAGAAAAAAAGCACGCAATCATACAAAAGAACTAAAACTGAGCATAATAAATGAATACAAAGAAACAGAAATCACAAAATCAGAATTAAGCAGAAAATATGATATATGTAAAAGCTTAATAACAATATGGATATCAGATTATGAATTAAAAAATAAATCAATACTAAATCAGTCTACTTTAAATAATTTAGAAAATGATAACTTAGAGCATGAAAAAGAATTAAATTCAGATACATATAAATTTAATCCGATGTCTAAAAAATCAAAAGAGACCTTAACAGAAGAAAATAAAAGATTAAAAAGAGAGTTAAAAAACTTAGAATCAGAAAGACAATCAAGAGAAACCATAAAAGATAAAAAATTGTCTCAATTGAAAGCAAGGATCAGGGAATTAGAAGCAGAGAATTATAAAAAAACCAAAGAAACAGAAAATGAACAATTTAAAAGAATATGCTATGATACATTAATAGATGTAGCAGAAAAAGAGCTAAATATAGAAATAAGAAAAAAATACGAAGTCAAACAATAGCAGAAATAAAAAGCCACAATTCATTTAGTCTACAAAGAATATGTGGATTGTTTGACGTAAGTAGACAATCTTATTATAAGTATAAAAAAGTAGTAAAAAAGCTAAGAAAAGAAGAAAATTATATTCTAGAGGAAGTAATGAAAATAAGAAAAGATCATCCAAAAATGGGAGGACGAAAATTGTATTATTTAATAAAGCCATTAATGGGAAAATTGAATATAAAATTAGGAAGAGATAAATTTTTTGATATACTATCGAAACATAATATGTTGATAAAAAGGAGGATACGAAGTATTAGAACAATATATTCAAATCATTGGTATAGAAAATATCCGAATCTAATAAAAGAAAAAGAGATTGATTATGCCAATCAGGTATGGGTAAGTGATATAACTTATTGGAGAATAGGAGAAGTATTTATATTTGTAACATTAATAACAGATATGTATAGTAAAAAAATATTAGGCTATTCAGTAACAGAACAAATGAAGACTTCAGATATATTACCAGCTTTAGAAATGGCATTAAAAAATCAAAAAGGGCCATCAATGGATTTAATTCATCATTCAGATAGAGGATGTCAATATTGTAGCCAAGAATATGTAAGCTTATTAGAAAAATCTAAAATAAAGATAAGTATGACAGAAAGTGGAGACCCATTGGATAATGCATTAGCAGAACGCATGA
The DNA here is from genome assembly GCA_024206165.1 of Bacteroidota bacterium. GTDB lineage: Bacteria > Bacteroidota > Bacteroidia > Cytophagales > Amoebophilaceae > JAAGZN01. The sequence continues at coordinate 1,094 of JAAGZN010000447.1, read as the reverse complement.
ATGGTATAATGAAGACAGAATATTTAAAAAATATAAAAGTTAAGAATATAAAAGAAGCAAGATTAGCATTATCAAAATCGGTAAAATTATATAATGAATCCAGACCTCATTTGAGTTGTGATTATCATACCCCAAGTGAGATTTATGAAGGAAAATTTCCAGCAAAGAAAGTTTGGAAGAATTATTACAAAAATACAACTGTCAACCTATTGCAGGATGAAAGAAAAGTTGTAAATTTATAGTAGGATTAATTTGTAAAACGTGTCAACTTTTTTCAGGACGAGTCAACTCAAGAACTAGGAAAAAAGGAGTTCATCAGTCCCTCCATTCGCTAACGCTTTATTCCGTTCCTTCTTCACGCTCACTCCCTTTTTTCCCTTTAAATCCCAATAAGGCCTTGCTACGCAAAAACAATAAAAAAGGGAAAAAACCGTTCGCCGAATTAATGCTCACCTGCGATCGCATCACCAAATTTTTTCTAAGCTACGTTAGAAAAAATTAACGGAAAAAACGCATGCTACGCAAGCTTTCTTTTTTCCTGGTTCTGCTCAATTCGCTTTAGGTTCGCTATGCTCCCATAAAAAAGGAATTATTTATTGACGCAGGAAAATTAATATTTTTTCTTTTCAATTGAAAATTCATTTGATTCCGTCCGAAAAAACAATCTTTTTCAAATCAACAGCAAATACCGGCCAGCAAGTTTCAATCAAGTAATCATCTTCGCTTTCGCCCAATTAAATTCAAATCTTCGAATGACCTCAGATCTGCTTGAAAGCTCAATTTTAACGAGGAAAGAAGACATAGATCAAATAAAAACATAAATTATTCCTCATTAAAATCAAGCCTTTAAACAAAAAAACCATGCTATACAAATCAAAACCAGCAATTTAAGATATAGTAGATCAGATCACTTACCCGAAGCTGCTTTTAATCTTACTGGAAACATCGAAGAAGCTATTGAGAAAGGGGAGAAGATGATTAAGGAGCATCAGTAATCATCGAAAGCTAAATTTATCTTGCATGAAAGATGAAAATAAATCAAAGAATGCATTTTTTGAAAGTTAGACCAATGTAAATGTTTATGCAAAGTTTTA
>JAAGZN010000446.1 GCA_024206165.1 Bacteroidota bacterium | reverse complement strand
TTTGTTTTCCTCTCATAAAGCCATCTTTTATGCAGTTTGCTTTATTGCATTTTGGACATTCTGTCTTTTTCATTACTTCTTTTTATATTTGTGAAGTACTAATTTAATTAATCTCTCTCAGATTAGCAATGCCAATAATTTTATGCTAATATCGAAAATTATTTAGTATTTATAAATTATTTGTTAATCTTCAAATGGAAGAAGTATATATTAGATAAAAATGAATATGAAATGGGACTTAAAATTTCAAATCAACAGCTCAATAAGGTAAATCTTATTAGAGATGATTTTCATCCAGAATGGAACTATTCTATTGTTAACAAAAAGAATTAAATTAATAGTTTATTTTTGCACAATCCCTTACAAAATAATAATCAAAAAAAAATAAAGGAATACAGATGAGTGTAATTCAACAGTTATGAACATCAATTAGATTTAAAATATAGTTTTTTAAAATTATTATATATCTCATTCTCCTCAGACATTTTTTTACTCAATAACAGAATTTCTTTATTTGGACTTTGAAAATCACCATTTATTTTATAAAAAAATCTTTTAGTAAATTCAAGCATAACTTCAAATTCTACCTCTGCTGCATTCCCTTCCCAAAAGCATATTTTTGATATACAATCTTGTTTTCTTCCAGTGCTAGTAAAAACCATAGGATTATTGTACCCATTACAATAACTTGTAGCTCCAATATCATCAGTATCGGTTTTAGGTATTATTTTTAAATTAACTAATTTTAGTGCTAATACTCGAAGAAATCCCAGATTTGTAATTTTAGCAAATATAACAGTTGGTATTTTAATAATATATACCAAATGATCTAAATACTTTCCAGGAAGGTTGTTCTTTATTTTTAAATTTTTTCTCCTATCAATATGACATGAATAAAAATATTTTTCCAATCCATCATGCTTCTTTTCTTCCTTAAAATACTCTCCAATTTTTTTAAATTTGATTTCATCATATTCGTATTGATATTGAGAAGAACAAGATTTATTATAAGCATTAAGATGGTTTTTAATATGTTCCAATTCCTTTGAATTATGTATAAATTTTTGTTCTTTTCCTCCTATATCTGGCCATATATTAATATTACTATTACTACTGTATTCAGTTTCATTATCATCATCAAAGTTAATATTCATCTTAAAATCATTAAAACCAGAAGGTATTCTATGATCATGATGCACTCCAGTTTTTGTTAATTGAGGTATTACATTAATAGATATTAAAAATCGAGTATTTAAGTCTTTAATTCTTTTATAAAATTCTAAATTTAGCCTCCAAAAGATATTATAATCATCAAATATTGTGGGGCTAGAAAAAAAATATCTTAGATTTAATTCATGATATTTTAAACTATGTCGTTTTAAAACATATTTTTTAAACATATTTCTTAATTTCTCATTATTTTTTCCTACCAAAAAATCCAATATGCTTGTTTCTACTTCTGATTCCTGAGCCATATCCTTTAGAACCTTCTCATATCCTTTAGCATTGTATTCTTTGATTTTTAATTCAAAATGTAATTTTTCCATTAAATCAAAGATATTTATCCCATTTTTAAAAAAACAAGTATCAAGAAAATAAAAAGATTTAAATAAAATTATATTAGTATTATCTGCGCCTTTATTATTACAATTTAATTTTTTTATATCATTTGGAATAGGTTCCCATTTTTTAAAAAAAGGCTTTAATTTGATAAATCTATTTCTAAAAGCATCATATTTTTTTTGTTGAACACTTTTGGAAATAGATTTATTAAAGTCAAGATAATTTTCAATAAAATTTAATAATTGAGAAGTATTAAAAAAAACTTGAATTGTTTTATCATTTTCATTTCTTTGAAAAAAAGTGAAAAATGGCTTTTTAAATAAAAAACTAAGTTTTTTCAGAAATGTATTTAATATTTTCATATCTATTTTGCATGATTGATGATTATATACATATGTTTTAATATAATCAAAGATAGAGGAGCCCTCATAATTAGATAAATCCTCTATTACATCACTAAATTCTCCATATTCATTTTCATCTATTGCTTCATTGATTAATTGAACTATATTCACACAGAAATCATTGATATTTGAATTTATAGTATTATTAGAAATAAAATCTGAAATTATTTTTGTAAAAAATTTATTTCTAGAATTTTTATTTTTTATGAAATCAAAAAGATTGTCTTCATTATTTTTTAATTGATTAACATTATAAATAGATTTTCTTTCCTTTTCATCTATATTACTATTTGAAAAACCTTCTTCCTTTAATCCATTTTCAAATTTAGAAAAGAATTCACAATCATTAATTTTTTCTTCTTTAACCGTTCCACCTTCATTCTTCAAATCAGAAAAATTTAACTTTTCTTCTTCAAGAAATTCATCCACAGAAAGACAGTTTTTCAAAATATTATATACTCTGTTTTTTTCTTTTATATTTTGAATGTTTAAACATTCAAAAAGTATTATTTTGCAACAACAATCATCATAACCATTGTTAATGTCATCATAAATGTCTTGCCATTCATCAAATTGATTCTTTTCTAAATATTGTTGAATCTTTG
>JAAGZN010000445.1 GCA_024206165.1 Bacteroidota bacterium | reverse complement strand
TTTGTTTTCCTCTCATAAAGCCATCTTTTATGCAGTTTGCTTTATTGCATTTTGGACATTCTGTCTTTTTCATTACTTCTTTTTATATTTGTGAAGTACTAATTTAATTAATCTCTCTCAGATTAGCAATGCCAATTATTTAGTAGTGTAGTTACATCAAAATTATATGCATTTCCAAGTTGAGTTTCATTAATTACAAAGGAATTTTCAAATAAATCTAGATAATTACCTATAATATTTGATTTAATTTGTTGTGGTGAAGGAGAAGAAAAGGCTCTTATTAATACATATCCTTCATCATAGAATTCTCTCATAGGAGTATTTCTTAAAGAAATTTCGTAATTTTCATTAGAAATATTAAGTAGTGGATTTACTGTCTCAAATTTGGTTTAAAGCCTCCATCTTTCAGATGGAAAATGACTTCAGTCCTTTAAATTCCTTATTTTAAATGTAAAATGTTACATTTGTGACATGGAAAATTATAGCAAAGGAAGCCATACTATTTATC
>JAAGZN010000444.1 GCA_024206165.1 Bacteroidota bacterium | reverse complement strand
TTTGTTTTCCTCTCATAAAGCCATCTTTTATGCAGTTTGCTTTATTGCATTTTGGACATTCTGTCTTTTTCATTACTTCTTTTTATATTTGTGAAGTACTAATTTAATTAATCTCTCTCAGATTAGCAATGCCAATTATTTTGAGTATATTGCATAATAAGATTAAATCAAATTAGTAAGAAAATGATTTTAAAAAATATTAATTGTGTCCAGTTTAAAAATCATTTAAATAGGAGTTTAGAATTTTCTCCTCATATAAATTTAATTATTGGAAATAATGGATTAGGGAAAACAAACATTTTGGATGCTATTCATTACTTATCAACTACAAAGAGTGCTCTCAATAATAAAGATGCTGATTCTATCACTCATGGCAAAGAATATTTTTCTATTGATGGAGTTTTTCATAAAGACGATAATCAATATCATATACCTTGTTCTTATTCTGAAAATAAAAAGATGGTTATTAAGAATAATGGTTATTTATATAAATCTAAAAAAGAGCATATTGGTAAATTTCCAAATGTATTTATTTGTCCGGATGATAAAGATTCTATAAAATGGGGAAGTAATATTAGAAGAAAAGTTTTTGATATTATGATATGTCAGATAAATAAAGAGTATCTTAATAATCTTATTGAATATAATAAATTTATAAAACATAGAAATTCTCTTTTGCGAAAATATGCCGAGACAGGTAATATAGATAAGACTTTAGTTAATTTTTATGATAAAAATATTATTGAGCTTTCTAAAATAATCTTTGAATATCGCTTTTCTTTTTTACAAGATTTTAAACTTTATTTCATTAATAGATATAATATTTTATGTGATAGTGATAATGAAATCCCTTCTATTCAATATCTTTCTCAATTAAAAGATCAAGAATTTGAAAGAAAATATAAAAGTAATTTTGAAAAAGACTTAATTCTCAAATATACTTCTATGGGAATTCATAAAGATGATTATAATTTTTTATTAAATGATTATAATATTAAAAATGAAGCTTCTCAGGGTCAAAAAAAATCTTTTTTTATTGCTTTAAGATTAGCACAAAGAGATATTATGTTTGACAAATTAAATATTAAACCTATAATATTAATGGATGACATTTTTGAAAAACTTGATGATTTGAGAATATCTAATGTTATCAATATTATTGCTGATTCTTCAATCGGACAAGTTTTTATTTCTCATACTTCTGATAATGATGATTTTATTAACAGTTTTAAAAATATTGAGACTTTAAATGTTATTAAAATTTGATTTATATTTTTTATTTTTAATATCAATATATTACCATAATTTAAAACCCTTACTTGATGCTTTTCTATGTAAATCATCAATTTGTTTTAATATATTATTTCTTGGAACAATCTTTATACCTTTTTTATTCCATTCATATTGATAATCATGCTTTAATTTTTCTAAATCTGTTTTAATTTGTTCTTTTGTTTTTACTTTATTTCTTAGTTCTTGTTTTAAAGCTTCTAATTTCTTCTTTACATATTGATGAGGAATATCTCTTAATTCCTTCATAATATTATCTAAAGGATGCTCTAATTCTTCTTCAATCATTTCTGTATGATTTATATAAACATTGTTAACTTTTGAAACTACTCCTTGCACATAGTTTTGGTTTTTGAAATTTTCTATCTGTTTTTTTAATACTTTGGTTTCTTTATTATATTTCTTTAATGTTTTAAATTCTTCATCATCCATATGTTTGATATTTTCTGAAAAAGATTCTATTTCCTTTCCTAGTTCTTTGATTATATCTCTCTTCTTTTCAAAAATTACTTTAAATTTTGCTTGATCACTATCTAAATTTTTTATCATTTTTCTCCATTTGGCTAAATTTGTTAATTTTTCAATTTCTTCATTAATTAAACCTTTGAGACGTCTATAACTTTTATTTTTCAAGTCATTTTCTTCAATATAAAATTCACCTTGTTTTACTTTGTTCATCAAATTCATAAACTTATGTTTTAATTCAATTCTTTTATCTTGTGGTACATTTCTTCCTATATAATCATTTTTCAATTTATCAGATTCTTCTTTTAACTCAAAATATTGTTCTTTAGCAATATGATTGTATGCATGCATGGCAAATTCTCTTTTTAATGCTTCATATTCTTTGTTATTTATTTTTTTATCTTTGTATTTTTTTTCAAAGTTATTTTTTGCTTTTTCTAGCTGATCAAATGTTTGTGTATTTTTAATATCGTTTTCCAAATTTTTATGATTTTCTGATTTTTGTGAAGTCCAATTAACAACCTTTTCAATCAATCCGGGTTTTAATTCTTTAACTTTTTTGTCTATTTCTTTTATTAAATGAATTCTAAGAGCTTTCTTTTTAAGTAATAATCGATCATAATAATACATATCTTTATTTGTAAGATTTGTTTTTACTATTTCTAATTCTTTTATTTTTTCTAATTTTGTCTTTTCCTGGTCTGCACTAATTTCTAGATATTTTTGGGATCCTATTTCAACTGCTTTGTTTGATATTTGATCCTGTAATTGATGATATTCTGTTAATTTAGTTGTTTGTTTTTTATTTTTTATTTTCGATTTATATTCTTTCTCTAAATTATTTTTTGCCTTTTTCAAATCTTTAAAATGTTTTGAATTTTTTATTTGTTTTGTTAATGACATTTTATTGCCTGCTTCTTTTTTCGTAGGGCTAAACATCTGTTTTGAAGGAATTCCTTTTAATTCTTCTATTTTCTCATTAATTAAATTCAAAATAGATATTCTATAGTCATTACGATCTTTAGATAGATCTTTTAAATAGTACAAATCTTCATTTTCTAAATTTGATTTTATACCTTTCAATTCTTTAATATTATCTTGATTTGGTGTATTTACTTTATCATTTGTGATTTCATAATATTTCTTTGATCCTAATATTACAGCTTTATCTGCGACATCATATCTTAATTTTTTATATTGTTCTGTTGTTAATAATTTCTTTTTATTAACTTTTGTATTATGCTCACTTTCTAAATCTTTTCTTACTTGCTTTAATCCTTGAAATGATTTGGATTTCAAGATTTTTTCTTCTATAGTTTTTTGATTTCCCGCTTTTTTGGTATTAACAATTAATTTTCTTTTTACAGGTTTATTAATTTTACAAGAAGAAAATATTAAAAATAGAGAAATATTAAAAATACATTTAAAAACACTGTTAACACTCATAATTATATAGTTTTAATACAAATTTGATACTTAATATTAATATAATCATAATTATATAATAACACAAAATAAGTAGTTATAAATATTGTTATACAAAAAGAAATAAATATCCAATTGAATCTAATAGTCTTAAAATATTTTTAAAAATTTTCTCCAATCCCTTTTTATGTTATATATTTGCCATAAATTCAAATTAATTAAAAAAATTAAACATAAATAATAAATGCATAAAGCATTCCTAAATATTGCAATAATTATTATAATTATAATTAACTGCAAAAGTCCTACTAATTATAATGCAAATACTCATTGTAATAACAAATTTCATAAAGAAGAGAAATTAAATACAAAATTTAATTTGAGATCAATAAAAAGTAATAGATTTTGCTTTTATAAATCAGCTAAATACTACACTATTTCATTGATTTTAATTTCTTTTTTATATGTAATCATCAACCATAGCTTAAACTTTGAAGAATGTTGTTATCATAAATTTGGAGAATTTCAACAATTAGATGCTATTAAAAGTAAATCATATAACTATGATACTTCTAAAATTTATACTAACTATACCTCTAATAAATTATTAAAAATTAAAAGAAATTCAGATAACATAAGTTCATTAAATCCAACTAAAAAAGTTAATCAAACCAATTCAACTTTTGACTTTTTAATATTCCAAATTGGTTTTCAAAAATGTGGTACAGCGGCACTTTTTAATATATTTGAAAAAAATAATATTAGTTCTATTCATTATATGATTGGAAAGAAAAGAAAAGGAAAACCTTTAAGGACATTTATGTTTGAAAATTATTTAAATAATGAATTGATTTTAGGTGACTTAACTGACAAAACAAGATTTTATAGTGACTTTAAAATATATATAGATCCTATTCTTTATGATACATCTTTAAAGTTTTTGAATGATGAATATAAATTTGGCTCATATCGAACTTGGTATGAAGTTTTAATTGAACAATATCCTACTAGTAAATATATATTAAATATTAGGCCTGTGAATAATTGGCTAAAATCTAGACATACTTTTTTATACCCTTATATAAAAAAGGAATCTTTAGCTTATTTCTTTAAAAATAGTTTAAATTCAATTTATCAAGATGATCTTGATGTTGTAATTGGCTCTAAAGAGATTTGGTATAAATATATATGTGAACTCATTTATTATTTTAAAAAAAAGAATCTTTTAAATGATTTATTAATTTTTGATATTGAGGATGATCATATAAATAAGTTAATAGATTTTTTTGAAAAATTTAATTTAGTTTTAAATGGGAGTTATTATTATAACAATCACAAAACTGGCTTAAATAAAAAAAATAAAGTTAAATTCAAAGAATGGGATTCTATTGTCAAACAATATCCTGAATTTGCTAAAAAGGAAAATTATAGTGAGTGGAGACAAATTAAGAAAATCTGTAAACTGAATATTTAAAATTATTAAATCAATATGCATTTTTTATCCAAATAATCAGCTTCTACTGTTTTAAACTTTACATTTTCTTTAATTGAGCCATCATCATATTGAACTGTGACTCTATCATTTCTACCTGGCATCTTTTCTACTTTTATAGGTTCTATTGAAACAGTATCATACATATCATTTTCTTCTTGTATAGCTGAATATAATGCTTCCTTACTTTCTATTAATTTCTGACTTTGTTTTTTATTTATTTTAGATTCTTTAACATATTCAGAATCAGGAGTAGGCACATAAGCTTTTAACAAATAGGCTACGGTTTTAAGATTAATTTTATTTATAAATTTCTGAAACAAGTTAAAAGATTCAAACTTATAAATTATCAAAGGATCCTTTTGCTCATAAACTGCATTTTGAACAGATTGTCTTAAATCATCTAGTTCTTGAAGATGTTCCTTCCAAAATTGATCTATCAAATCTAAAATTATAGTTTTTTCGATTAAATCAGTTAATTCTTTTCCTTTAGATTCAATACATTTATCAAGATTAACATTAGCATTCATTTCAGTTATTCCATCAGTTACGGGAATGCTAATATTTTCAATTTTATCTTTATATAGTTCTTTAATTTCTTCAAAAACTGGTTCTATTGAACTTCTAATATGTTTTTTCTTATTTTCATAAAAATTATAGATATAATCATAAAGCTTATCTTCTAAGTCTTCGTTTTTTAATTTAAAATCTTCTTCAGTAATATTAATATCAACTCCAAGATTTTGCAATATTGCTAATTTAAATTGCTCAAAAGAAGAATCAACAGCTAAAGAAGAAACATAAGATGCTGTTTCAGAAATCATATTCATAATATCTAAACTCAGTCTTTCACCAAAAAGAGCATGTCTTCTTCTGCTATAAACAACTTCTCTTTGAATATTCATTACATCATCATATTCAAGAAGTCTCTTTCTATGAGAAAAGTTATTTTCTTCTACTTTTCTCTGAGCTCTTTCTATTGATTTAGTTACCATAGAATGTTGAATAACTTCACCTTCTTCCAATCCCATCTTATCCATAAGGTTAGCTATTCTTTCAGAGCCAAATAGTCTCATCAAATCATCTTCTAATGATACAAAAAACTGAGAAGAGCCTGGGTCTCCTTGTCTTCCTGCACGTCCCCTAAGCTGTCTATCTACACGTCGGGATTCATGTCTTTCAGTACCAATTATAGCTAAACCTCCTGCTTCTTTTGACTCTGGAGCTAACTTAATATCAGTACCTCTACCAGCCATATTTGTAGCAATAGTTACTGTTCCTGGTTTACCTGCTTCAGCGATAACTTCTGCTTCTTTCTGATGTTGCTTAGCATTTAATACTTGATGTTTTATCTTTTTTAGTGTAAGCACTCTACTTACTAATTCTGATATCTCAACTGAAGTAGTACCAACTAAGACTGGTCTTTTCTTTGTTGTGAGTTCTACGATTTCTTCTATGATTGCTTTAAATTTTTCTTTAGCTGTACGAAATATTTTATCATCTCTATCATCTCTAACTATAGGTTTATTTGTAGGTGCAACAACAACATCCAATTTATATATTTCCCAAAGTTCTCCTGCTTCAGTTTCTGCAGTACCTGTCATACCTGCAAGCTTATGATACATTCTAAAATAATTTTGTAGAGTAACAGTAGCATATGTTTGGCTTGTTTTTTGGACTATCACATTTTCTTTGGCTTCTATAGCTTGATGTAATCCTGATGAATATCTTCTTCCTTCCAATACTCTGCCTGTTTGTTCATCAACAATTTTAACTTCATCATTTTGTATTATATAATCTACATCTTTTTCAAATAATGTATAGGCTTTTAATAATTGTGTTGTGATATGAATTCTTTCATTTTTTTGATTATAGTTGATATTTAATTCCTCTTTCTTTTTCGATTTTTCATCTTCAGAAAGACTTTCCTTATTTTCTATTTTAGCTATTTCTGTTCCCATATCGGGCATAACGAAGAAATCTGATCCTCCTGCTTCTTTTGTTAGAAACTCTATACCTCTATCTGTTAGTTCAATATGATTATTTTTTTCTTCGATAGTAAATAATAAAGGCTCATCTGCCTCTGGCATCATTCTAGAATTGTCCTGAATATAATAGTTTTCAGTTTTTTGTAATAATTGCTTTATTCCTGTTTCACTTAAAAACTTTATTAATGGCCTATATTTTGGAAGTCCTCTATATACTCTAAACAATGATAATGCTCCTTTTTCATCTTTAGGATTTTCTTTTATTAATTTTCTTGCTTCTTGTAAAAATTTTGTAATTATATGCCTTTGCTCTTGATATATTTTTTGTATCATTGGTTTTAAAGCATAATACTCTTCTTCATTGCTTTTAGCAGATGGTCCAGATATTATTAAAGGAGTTCTTGCATCATCTATCAAAACTGAATCTACTTCATCAACCATAGCATAATGATGTTTTCTTTGAACTATCTCTGAGGTTTCATCAACCATATTATCTCTTAGATAATCAAATCCAAACTCATTATTGGTTCCATAAGTAATATCTGCTAGATATGCATTATGTCTTTCTTCGGAATGTGGATGTGTTTTATCTATGCATCCCATTGTCAGACCATGGAATTCATATATTGGCCCCATCCATTCACCGTCTCTTCTTGCTAAATAGTCATTTACTGTAATTACATGAACACCTTTGCCGGATAAAGCATTTAAGAATGCTGGCAATGTTGCTACTAGTGTCTTACCTTCTCCGGTTGCCATTTCAGCTACTTTTCCTTGATGTAAGATTATTCCTCCAACAAGTTGTACATCATAATGTAACATATCCCAAACAATAGTATTTCCTGCAGCTTCCCAACTATTAGACCATATTGCTTTGTTTTTTTCTATTTTTACATAACTATTTTTTGTAGCTAATCTTCTATCATAGTCTTCTATTGTTACTTCTAATGTTTCATTTTCTTTAAATCTTCTTGCGGTTTCTTTTACTATTGCAAATGCTTTGGGCAAAATCTCATTTAAGCTTTCTTCTAATTTTATATTATAATCTTTTTCTAATTCATCTATTTTTTTAAATAGTTCGCTTTTTTTATCTATATCATTTGTTTTTTCTGCTTCTTTTTTTGTGTTATTAATTTTATCTTGAATACCTTGTAATTGATTTTTTAAATATTCTTTCAATTTCTTAGTTTCATTTCGTAGATCATCATTTGAAATATTTTTGAAATCTTTAAAATAGGTATTAATCTTATTTACATAGGGTTGTAATTTTTTAAGTTCTCTCCCGGATTTAGTACCGAATAATTTTGTTATAAAACTTATCATATTTATTAATTATAGAATTCTTAATTGAAAAATTATTATGTCTGTTTAATTTGATTAAAATAGTGAATTTTTTCCTTATTCATTAATAATTGAATCACAAATTCCTTCAAATACTTTATTTGCGTCTCCTTTTATATAAACTTCTTTATAATTATTTCTTTCATTTTTATTAAATTCAACTATTAGTTCACCTCCCTTCATCTTTACTTTTATCGGAGATGGTATATTATGTTTTAAATTCGAAGCAATAGCTGCAGCAACTGCTCCTGTTCCACAAGCTAAGGTTTCTTCTTCTACTCCTTTTTCGAAAGTTGTAGCAAAAATTAAACCATTTTCTGTTCTTGATTTATCACTTAAAGATACGAAAGTAATATTAGAAGGGTTTGTTAATTTTTCTTTTATTCTTTTGCTTACTTTTAAAACATCTATTTTAGTAATATCTTCAACAAATTTAATTATATGCGGAGCGCCAGTATCAATAAAAAATTCACCATCATTTTTTATTTTTCCAATATGCATCTCTAATTTAACTAAATTATCTTCCAAAATTGCTTTATGAATTCCATCATAAGCTTTTAATATAAAGTTATTTTGTTTATTTTCGTTATATAAATATTGAACAGCACATCGAGTACCATTACAACAAAAAGATAGACTGCCATCAGAATTATAGTAGATCAACTCGAAATATAAATGAGAACTATTTTTTAATATTAGCACTCCATCTGCACCGATTCCATATTTTCTATTACATATTTGTTTAATTGTTGACTTAGTCAATTTATTGTATATGGAATTTTTTCTTCCATCTAACAAAATAAAATCATTTCCTAAAGCTTGATATTTATAAAAATTGAAATTCATTTAATTAAATTTATATTTTTTATTTACAATAATAATGATAACATATATTTTTTATTTAGGACAATTTAGATTTATATATATCAAAAATATAAAAAAGAAAATTCTATTAAAATACCGACCATCTGAAGATGGTGGAATTATTATCTTGACTGTAAGTCGCAATAAGCTCTAAAGAGCTACTCTAATTGTAAGTTTTCAATGTTACCAATTTTATGAGCATCTATATGGTTATTTATATATTCATT
>JAAGZN010000443.1 GCA_024206165.1 Bacteroidota bacterium | reverse complement strand
TGGTTCTGATAGGACCATAGCTGCCTGTGCCCTCACCTCTGGTAATGGGGAACAAGGGGCACTGGGTCACCCAGAGGGGGTGCCCCATGTGGTAATGGGGGTGAGAGCCCTAAGCTACTACCTACACTGTAAGGCAAACTGACCAGGTGGTTAAGCTCTGGGGTCCAATGGTGCTTTCAGCGGCTCCCGCTGAGGTCAACAGTGGGTCCCAGGGTCACAAGTGCTCCCCCTGTGTCTCGAGTATTGGGTACATGGGCCAGATCCTATCTCAACCACAGAACCTGCCATCCTGTAAGGGACCCTCTCCCCTGTCCGGTGTTGCCACTGGTATAACACTGTCCGTTGTGTGGTTTTACATTTTTGCAGATCTGGCTTCAGATAAGCAAAAGTGTGGTGTGGCTCCTGTGAATCGTCGCTATTAAGCATTCGATTGAGCCTTCTGTTGGGTGAGTGCAAATTGCTTTCCGCAATGGGCACTACCAAGGAAATCCCCACAAGAGTTGCTATTCAGCAATCGGTTAGCATGAGACCAAAATCTGCCGCCCACTAGTGGTGGGCTGTATCGGGGAGCAGCTAAGGCTGAGTGCCTCGGGGCCAGGGGGTTTCCTATACTTCCACTCCGTGCATGGCATATTGTCGTCGATTATCGATGCGTTTTGTGCTCTGGACGGGGTTCTCCGTGTCCATCGAGTCCTTCGAAGGCAACTACTTTTCCTGTTACGGCGGGGAGTCCACGGGGGCGGGCGTGACCATTTGGTTGTGGCCCCAGGCCACGTGGCCTGGGCGCCAGTGTCTGGTAATAACCATTGACACACCGGCTTGGGCGACAGTGGGCCCAGGTGCTCAGCCTGGCGGTGTCACTGGGGTGGCCTCATGGGCGGCCAGTGGCGCGAGGCGCGGTCAGTGCCAATTATGGCTTAGACCATGTTTCCCACCATTGGCCCGGGCGTTGTGGTCCGGGGCCGGTGTCTGGCTTGATTATTGACGCACTGGTGTGTGCAACGGGCGGGTCAGTTGACCCAGGCACCATTGCTTGTGGTGACTGTGATGTTGCACTTTGGACGACTGAGTCTTGGTGCACAGCCTGGCGGCGTCACCGGCGTGGCCGGGCGGGCAGTCGTTGACGCGGGGCGGGAGTGTGTCCTTGGAGTGACCTACACTCCACAGTGTCACTATGTCGGGGGCGTCCGGCAGGTGTCACTACATGTATGATGTTCCTTAGGAGCTAGAAGTTAGCGCGACCGGAGGTCGCGCTAATTTCTAGTTTTCAATAAATGCATTTATCACGGTTGAGTCGAGCAAGTCAATGCGATTCGAGTCGATTCGAGTCAGTCAGACTGGTTTGTCTGCTGTTCCACTTCAAACGTAAGTCCCGTTTACATTTTCGCGCGCGTCGACGTTCGACTGTTGCAGAGGGATTGGTCTCCCAATCCGCATACACTCAATAAATGCATTTATCTCGGTATGCGCCGATAGGTTCTATCGGCTCGCAGCTAGCCAGCTCGGCGGATAGAAACTACCGCTGATGCCAGCAGGCGCAGCCGCATGTCATCATACGTGTTTCTAGAAGCCTCGGGTAGGCGGCGCTGCGGTGCTGAAGGAGTTCAGCTGTCCGGTGTACATATGTACAGTGCCGGACAGGCGTACTCTGTACAGCTGCTGAATCCTTCATCAGAGTAGCTCTGGTCCTCAGAGCGGATGGACCTTGGGTCCATCCC
>JAAGZN010000442.1 GCA_024206165.1 Bacteroidota bacterium | reverse complement strand
ATTGGAGTTTGATTTGAAGCTGGTCAGATATGCTGGTCTGGTTTTCTGTTCTTGTATGGGTGATATGGAGTGATGTGGGGTGATATGGATGTGGCGCATTATCACTAGCATCACTTTACGCTCTGGTTGATTAGGGTGCATTTTTAGGGTAGGCCATACAGGTGGGCCGCAATATCCCATAATATTGGTTGGTTGGATGAGTTAAGGCCAGGTAAACGCAAGTTTTTACAATTTGGGTTTATCAATGGAGGTAGGCCTTACGCATTTTGCTCAAGTTTTGACAATTAGGGCCTCACGCATTTTGTTTAAAAGGAATTTCACAGCCTGTGGGATGTGGCCATTGCAAGGCCCATTATGAAAGGAAAGTGCATAGTTGGTAAAAAGTGGCTGTTGGCCTTAGTGAGAAGCATTGGGTTTTTTGGCAAACAAAAATATTATGGAACTCTAGTGGTATAAGCATTTTTGTTAAATACTACTGAACACTAAGGCTTAGGCCTACAGGCAGTGTCAATACCGGGAGTATCACCCTTGCGTAAAGAGATGGTACAACCCAGTTT